>NZ_BAABNP010000009.1:0-175948 GCF_038429965.1 Brevibacterium ammoniilyticum | reverse complement strand
AGCGCGCGCCGACTACACCCTTCAGGCCGCGATCGCCGCCTGATCCACAAAGAGATCGTCTACGAAACTTGACACAGCCCAACCAAGGTGATCTTCTCCCACCGCGCGAATTGCATTGATTTCGTCGGCTGCCTCATCTGACGATGACCGCACTCGCCCCAGGGCAGTTGCCGCTTGAGAGATCTTCCCATGCAGCACGAGCCAACGGGGGCTTTCCGGAAGCGCAAACATGACGATGAGGAACAAAGCCGCTGGTACTGATGCATATGCAAGCATCTCTCGCCATGCGCCAGACTCGCCGAGAATATGACCAGCGGCATAGGCCAGCAGGGTTCCGACGCAGATCATGAGCTGAAACAGTACTGCCTGGGAACCGCGCACGTGCTTCGGGGCAAGCTCGGCAATATAAGTGGGAATGATCTGGGATGCCCCTCCGACCGGAAGCCCGAGAAGAAACCGGAAAGCAATCAGCCATTCGACGTTTGGCGCCAATCCACAGCCTATGGCAAAGACGATGAATCCGGCTGCCACTACGATCACTGTCCACCTTCGGCCCAATCGCTCGGAGAGCGGACCAGAGAGGATAGCTCCGACGATCGCTCCCAGCAAAGTGATGGATGTGATGATCGACAGCACAATCGGATCGTCACCAAGTCCGAGGTCCGTGCGCAGGAACAGCAGGGCAGAACCGATGATGCCGGTGTCATAACCGTAAAGTAGGCCGCCGAGACTCGCGCCTACGGCAACGAGGACCGAGAATCCCTTGACCTTCGGCGGGTTCACGGCGCAACCTGCCGAAATTCCGCACCGATGATCTCCGCAAGGGCACGAAGATCATTTGCAAGATGCCCTTTGGCCATCGACCAGTGATGCGTCGATCCCGAGGTTGCCCATGTCTCGGTCCATTCGCCCGGGTCACACCCGAAGTCAACACGGGTAGTCGTGTTGCCGATCGTGATATGCGGTCCGTCAACTGCAATTCCCTCTGAGGCGATGAAGCGAAGGCGGCCGTTGCCGAGCTCGGCTAGGGAGAATTGGGTGACCGGTCCTAGATCTACTCCGCACTCGATCGAAGTTCCTCCGCCGCCTTTACCGTGAAACACGTCGAGTTTGCGCAATTGTGCGCTGCCCTCGGTGATTGCGAGGTCAGCCGCATCGTTGTGTCCGAGTTCGACGACCCCTTCATTGAAGTCGAGCGCCTGGCCTTCGGTTAGGGTTCCGCCGCCTCCGAGAGCCGAGGTGACGAGCATCGCTATCGCCGCCCGCAACTCGTACTCCGTCACGGTAGGGATTCCCCGGCTGGTCAGCATCGTCGCACCGATCGGAAAACCTGTAGCCAGCTTTCCATACATGTCTCCGGGCTGGCCGAAATGGAAGTAGGCCAATGTGGATAGGTCCCGCTCCGCAACCAAGCGGTTGAGAGCAGCCGATACTTGCGCCTGAAACCTCACGTTCTCAGTGTCGACGGGTTCGATCATCCGAAAACACTGCCGAATTGCAGATAGGGCCAATTCGATTTCCTGCTCAGCCACTTGCTCGAAAAGAATCCGAAGATCATCGAATTCCATCACTTCGACATGCCCGCCGAGCTGGCCAATGACATTAGTGATGTTTGTAGCAATGTCGTACATTCCTGGGTATAAATGGCCCATCATTCCATGACGGGCCTGACGCAGCGCTCTCAGGACCCGGGCAACGCGAACGTATGTCGCGATTCTTCCCCATGCTCGTTCGTCATCGAGGTGTCCAGCTACCGCGAATACAGGTTTGCCGATCCTCTCAAGCGCAACACCCATTTCCGGTAGACCCGCTGACCCCGCATAGGCCAACCATTCACCGGTACCGAATCGCGCATGGTCCATCGCTGGCCCGGGTTGGAGATTGACGAGAACTATGGGAGTGTCTACATCGCGGAGCAACGACATCATTTGGCCCGACGTCAGGTATGTCGAGACGAGCACAACGAGCAAGTCCAAGTCAGCCGCATTGGCGGCCTTCGCAGCTCGGGCACCCTCGAGAGGATCAGATACCAATCCCAAATCTGTGACTATGGCCCCAAGGTCACTGAGGCGTTCTATAATTTGACCATTTGATCGCATTATCTCTTCGAGCAGCCCATCGAACTGCGGCCAGTAGGCTCCTAATCCCCCGGCCACGACGCCGATTTTCGGCGCCTGAAGCGGCACTCGCTCGAGTGGGGCGGGCGGGGTTTGCAGCGCGTTGGCAGGTAGGGAAAAGCCCATTGGTTCTCTCCTTTGGGATTGATGAACTGAGAAACTCTTTGTGAGAACTTCCTAATCAACGATCAGACCAGACGGAAATCGATTCCAAGCAAAGACGCCGCCGCCCGATAGTCTTTGGTCCGCGAGCCCACAGACAGCGACCAGTGGTGTCCAACTCCGGTGGCTGACCATTCATCGACCCACTCACCTGGATCGCGATTGAAGTCAACCCGACTGGTTGTATTGCCGATTTCAAGCAGAGGACCGGGAACCACAGTCCCTTCCGAGGCAATGAATGACAGAGTGCCGTCCCTGTCCTGTCCGAGTCCCAGGAGCGTCACGGGTCCCTGCTGCACGTCGAATTCGACGCTGACTCCCCAACCGCGCTTGCCGTGGTAGACGCCCAGCCCACGCAGAAGGGGGTCTTTGCTTGAAACGGCAAGGTTCGCGGGTCCGTCGTGCCCCATTTCCACAACGTTGTCGTCGAAGTTAAGGGCCTGAATCTCGCAGAACGACCCCCCGGCACCCACTACCTGAGTCGCCAACTGGGCGACCGTCGTCCGCAGTTCGTACTCTCCGGTGACGGGGATTCCCTGGGCAGTGAGCAACGAGGCACCGAGGATCATACCTGCCCCAAGACGTTCATGGATTTCTCCGCCGAGCCCGCGATGGTAGTAGGCAAGTGTGTCAAGACCGAAATCTTCGACAAGACGGTCAAGGCCTACCGACACTCTCGCACCCCATTCGAAGTCTTCGTCGTTGAC
Source organism: Brevibacterium ammoniilyticum (assembly GCF_038429965.1). Lineage (NCBI taxonomy): Bacteria > Bacillati > Actinomycetota > Actinomycetes > Micrococcales > Brevibacteriaceae > Brevibacterium > Brevibacterium ammoniilyticum. The sequence goes on along the minus strand of NZ_BAABNP010000009.1, from coordinate 172,962 downwards.
GCTCTGATCCAGTGTGAAGACTTCGCGTGCCAGATCCATCCGAGCGGCGACTTCCGTGCTCGACACTCCATCTACACGCACTCGCAGATCGTCGAACTCCAACACTTCGACGTGCGAACCGAAGGTGGCGGGAAGAAGAGTGAGATCTGTCGAGACGTCAAGCATTCCTGGATAGAGGTGCCCCATCAGACCATGCCGCGCATGCCGGACGGCGGCTCTGACATGGGCAGCATTGATCCAACTCTCGATCCGGCGCCACGCAGATTCTTGTTGCAACCATCCCGACACAGATCTGAATTCGATGCCGGCTCGACGAAACACATTGCCGACTTCCGGCACCGGGCATTGCCCGCAGTACGCGAGCCACTGCCCCGTGTCGAAGTTCGCGTGGTCCATCTTTCGCTCTGGCTGCAGGTCGATGATCAAAACGGGCGCTTGAGAACGTTGCGCGATCGGCAACACCATCGATGCTGTGAGATAGGTAGCAAGGAACACTACGACGAGGTCGCAGTCAGCTTGTCGAAGCTTCTCCGCCGCCTTCGCCCCACTTTCGGCGTCGGAAATGAATCCAACGTCAGTCACTTCCGCGTCCATCGCGCTGAATCGCTCGGATACGTACCGGGAAGACGCTTGCAATTGCGGCAGCAGGTCAGGGAACTGAGGCCAGTACGTACCGAGACCTCCTGCAACGAGTCCAATCCGTGGCTTCCTCCGGTGTTTCGGTTCGAGCAGTCCGCTCGGTAACGCGGCTGTGTTCATGCTGGCGTCGTTGCTCATGTCCCAGTGATCCCTTCGCTCCATCGACACTGGTGCAGTTCACAGAATGTGAATTTAATCGATTAAACCCACGGTCAAAAGATCCTGTCAATGGGGCGGGGAGGAAATTTCGAGTCAGCGAGTCCGATACGGCCCGCTCGACCGTGGCACGCGACTCGGGCCTTGCGAGTACTACTTGCCGTTACGGCGCTGAGTCGCGAAGCACCAACTTAGGGTCGAGCAACGTCGACTGGTGACGGTGACCGGAAGGCCTTTCGATCTCATCGAGGAGGACGTCAAATGCGATTCGGCCTAAGACATCTGTCGGCTGCCGAACAGTGGTCAGAGGCGTGATCGCTTCGGACGCGAGCGCGAGGTCACCATACCCAACGACAGCAACGTCACCGGGGCAATGCTTCCCCTTAGCCTCCAGAGCACGAATGCAACCCACAGCAAGCTGGTCGTTGGTTGCGAAGATTCCGGTCACCTCATCAAGATCAATCGCTTCGACAGCGACTCTGCCGGCCTCGATGGTCATTTCATCAAGCTCGATCTCCGTGAGTCGGGAGCTCGAGCTGCCGTGGATTTCCAACGCCTTCCGCGCGCCGCGCGAACGATCAGCACATTGCGGAATGTCACCAGAACCGTTGACCACAAGAATGTTTCCATCCGTTGTCTCCAATAGGTGCCTGACGGCGAGACGCCCACCCTCGACATCGTCGATCATCACCGAACAGCCGTCGTCGACCTGCCAGTGTCGATCGACGAGAACCGGGTGGGCACCGACGAGTCTGAGGTGATTAAGTCGAGTATCGTCTGCGGCCAACGGTACGACGATTGCGCCTGCCGCCCGCTGTTCGGCCAGCACCCGGATGTGTTCCGATTCGACCTCTGGATCATCACCGCTGACGCAGAGCGCCAACACATACTCGTTGCGTCGCGCAGACTCTCCGACTGCCTTTGCGATCGCCGCATAGAACGGGTTGAGAATGTCCGGCACAAGCAAGCCAACCATTCGACCAACACCATTCCGCAATGCAGAAGCAGATCGATTGGGCACGAATTGCAGTTCCGCGATTGCGGCCATGACCTTCGCTCGAGTCTTCGGGGCTACAATCTGCGGCCGGTTGAGCGCATTCGACACGGTCGCAGTCGAGAGCCCAGCGCGCTTGGCTACCGCAGCCAGGCCAAGACTGTCCGCTGCCCGCTTTCCCTGCATACCCGTTCCATTCCCATGTCACCAACACTGACTAGGCCGCCTGCGCATTGGTCGCCCGTTACATCGATGATCCACTCTATCGCCGACGCCCTCGACTCGGGCCTTCGGTCCGATCAGTCCGCCTGTGGATGTCCTTTGTCGTTTGACCGAGAAGTGCATTGCCCAGCTAGCGGACCGGTGGTACGGTTGGATCAACGTTTTTTGAAACGTTTCAATTGACCGGCGAGCGTAGACCAGTTGTGGATCCTCAAGAGCTTGCCGTCACTCATGGGTTAGGAAATCACTATGGGGACAAAGACGTCGTCCAAATGGAAGGCCACGATTGCAGTGGCCATGTCGAATTACATCGAGGCGGGCTCGATCATCGCCATCGCCACGAGCATGAGCCTGTGGCAGACGGTGTTCGGTCTCGACAGCCTGGCAGTCGGGCTGCTCAGCGCACTGAGCGCGAATGCCTTCGGATCGGCAATCGGTGCCGCAATCGGCGGACCGCTCAGTGATCGCTACGGTCGCAAGTTCATCTATACGTACGACCTCATCCTCTACATGATCGGCACGGTGTTCGCGATCTTTGCCGTCAACTTCACCATGCTCCTCATTGGATTCGTGCTCACCGGCATCGCCGTGGGAGCCGGGGTGACTGCCGCGTGGACGTACATCGCTGAGGAGGCACCGGACGGTCGCCGTGCCGGACACGTCGGTGTCGCTCAGCTGGCCTGGTCCATCGGGCCGATGATCGGGTTCCTCCTCGCCGCGATTCTCGAGCCGATGGGCCTCCTGGGATCGAGGATCATCTTCGCTCACCTCTTCGTCATCGCTTTCGTCACCTGGTGGGTGCGACGCGGACTGAGCGAATCCCAGCGATGGAAGCAGAAGAATGCAAACCCGAACAAGATCGGCACCTACCGCGGGATAGCCCAACTCTTCACGAGCAAGAAGAACGTTCTCGCCCTCCTGTTTCTTCTCGGCGTCTACGGGCTGTGGGGAACTGTCGCTGGGCAGGCTGGAATCTTCCAGCCCCGAATCTACGAGGCTACGGGCCTGACAGACGCTCGTTCGCAGTACCTTCTGCAGGTCCTCGTCTGGGGACTCACAAGTGCGGCAACCTTCTGGGGCTTCATGCGCTATGGCGACAAGGTTCCCCGCAAATGGCTCTACTGCTTCGGAGCCGGACTCGGCATCGTCGCGTGGGCCGTCCTCATCTACGGCCCCGCCGGGTGGTTCTCACTGCTCTTCTTCGCTGTGGGTTGGGGAATCTCGTCTGGCCTCGGAGCACAGGCCTTCTATGGACTGTGGACCGCCGAGCTGTTCGCTACCCGGTATCGCGCCTCAGCGCAGGGTGTTCTCTTCATGCTCGCCCGCATCATGGTCGGAGTGCTCTCGCTGTGGTTCCCTCTCATGCTCGAACAGGTCGGCATTCACGGGGTCGGAGTCCTCATCCTCGGCCTGCTCATCGCGGCACTGCTCATCGGCACCATCTGGGCACCGAAGACCCAGGGCAAGACGCTCGAAGAGATCGAGATCGAACGCTACGGCCGACTCCTCGACGCCGGCGCTCCGCAGGCTTCAGGCACCAGTGCCGCCGGCGCATCCCGTCCGATGGCGGAGGGCTGATATGGAACGGGTCTGCTTCCTAATGCGCGTCGAGCCTGAGCAGCTCGACGAGTACATCGCCCGCCACCGAAGTGTCTGGCCTGAGATGCTCGAGGCACTGCGGGACACCGGGTGGCGCAACTACTCGCTCTTTGCCGACGACAGCGGAATGATCATCGGATACCTCGAAACCGAGAATTTCGCCGCCGCCCAAGCGGAGATGGAGCATACCGCCATCAACTCCGCCTGGCAGAAGTCCATGTCACCGCTCTTCGCCGTCGGAGGTTCCTTCGACGACAGCCCGACCCGCCTCACCGAGATCTTCAACCTCGAAGACCAGCTGGCCGCCATCACCACCGACACTGAGCACTCCGAAAGGACGACGACTCGCCCATGAGCACGAAACGCGACTTCGCAGACATCACCGACTCCCTCGCCGCACAGGCGATCGAGCTCCCCTCGTGGGCGTTCGGCAACTCGGGAACCCGGTTCAAAGTCTTCGGCACCCCGGGAACCCCTCGCGACCCGTTCGAGAAGGTCTCCGACGCGGCGAAGGTCAACGAACTCACCGGCCTCGCCCCGCAGGTCGCCCTCCACATTCCGTGGGATCGCAGCGACTTCGTGGCCTTGGCCGCCCACGCCGCCGACCTCGGCGTGCGAATCGGAACCATCAACTCAAACACCTTTCAGGACGACGACTACAAGCTCGGCGCGCTCACCCACGCGGACGAACGCATCCGGAACAAGGCGATCGCACACCATCTCGAATGCATCGACGTCATGGATGAGACCGGCTCCCGAGATCTCAAGATCTGGCTCGCCGACGGCTCGAACTATCCCGGCCAAGCCGATATGCGCGGGCGTCAGGACCGCCTTCACGACTCGCTGTCGACGATCTACGACCGCCTCGGCGAAGATCAGCGGCTTGTGCTCGAGTACAAGTTCTTCGAGCCAGCCTTCTACCACACCGATGTTCCCGACTGGGGAACGAGCTATGCGCAGGTCAGCGCGCTCGGGGACAAGGCCATGGTCTGTCTCGACACCGGGCATCATGCGCCCGGGACGAACATCGAGTTCATCGTCATGCAGCTGCTGCGGCTGGGCAAGCTCGGTTCGTTCGACTTCAACTCCCGGTTCTACGCCGACGATGACCTCATGGTCGGCGCGGCCGATCCGTTCCAGCTGTTCCGAATCCTCTACGAGGTCGTGCGCGGCGGAGGACTGAACAATCCTGAGGTGGCATTCATGCTCGATCAGTGCCACAACGTGGAGAACAAAATCGAAGGTCAGATCCGGTCCGTACTCAACGTACAGGAGATGACAGCCCGCGCACTCCTCGTTGACAAGGAGGCACTGGCGGCCGCACAGAGCGCCGGCGACGTCATCGGTGCCAACGACGTCTTCATGGATGCCTTTTACCGCGATGTGCGCCCCGAACTCGCCGAGTGGCGGGAGTCCCACGGACTGCCTGCGAACCCGGTCAGAGCGTTCCGGGAATCGGGGTACCTGGAGAAGATCGAAACCGAACGCGTCGGTGGAACTCAGGCCGGCTGGGGCGCGTGATGACGCCACTGCTGTCGATCAGCCACGGCTGTACTGAGCGATGACTACCACGGATTCACCACTGACCCTGGCGGCAGTCGATCTCGGCGCGACGAGCGGACGGGTCATCCTCGGTGGCGTGGCTGACGGAGTGCTGCGAATGAGGCACATCGCCCGATTCCCTAATGCGCCGCTGAACCTCACCGAGAGCCAGTCCGGAGCACAGGTCGTGCCGACTGAAGGTCTGTACTGGAATATCCAGTCACTGTTCGCAGCGCTCACGGAGGGCCTGCGCGAAGCCGCGGCCGCCGCGCCGGGGCTGCGCAGCATCGGGATCGACTCATGGGCAGTCGACTACGGGTTGCTCCGCGGCGGCCGGCTTATGGGGCTGCCCCATCACTATCGCGACGGGAGGTCCTCTCGCGGAGTCGAACTCGTGCACGCGCGGATCGACTCAGCCGAATTGTTCAATCGCAACGGACTGCAGCATCTCGATTTCAACACCGTCTTCCAACTGGCGGCGGAGGAGGAGACGGGCTTCCTCGGACTGGCAGACCGCATTCTGCTCATCCCAGACCTCATCGCGTACTGGCTCACAGGTCAGGAACGATCTGAGGTGACGAACGCGTCGACGACGGGACTCTTGTCGGTCTCCGATCGTCAGTGGGATCCGGTTGTGCTCTCACGCACCGAAATACCGCCTGAGGTTCTGACTGCCCTCGTGTCTCCCGGCGATCGCGTCGGATACCTCACCGAGCCAGTCGCCCAGCGACTCGGCATCTCCCACGCTGTCGAGGTCACTGCGGTGGGGAGCCACGACACAGCTTCGGCTGTGGCAGCTGTGCCCTTCGAGGGATCCCACGGCGCATTCATTTCGAGCGGCACGTGGTCGCTGGTCGGGCTGGAGCTCGACTCTGCAGTCCTCTCTGAGGACGCCCGCAAGGCGAATTTCACAAACGAAGGCGGAGTTGACGGCACGGTGCGGTTCCTCAAAAACGTATCCGGCCTGTGGCTGCTCACTGAGTCGATGCGGCAGTGGCAGCGCGACGCCACCGATGCCGAGCGGAGCGCAGACCTGCAGTCGCTGCTTGCCGAGGCGGCCGCTGTCACCGGTCCGATTCCGATCTTCGATCCCAGCGACGATCGGTTCATCCCGCCAGGAGACATGCCCCAGCGCATCGTGGACTGGTTCAGCGAACGCGGAATCGTGCCCCCACGTGGCCGCCCTGAGGTCGTCCGCAGCATTCTCGAATCACTGGCCGATGCCTACTCGACGACGATTGAACTTGCTGAAGAGCTCACCAACAGGCGCGTCGACACAATCCACATCGTTGGCGGGGGCTCGCAGAACACCCTCCTGTGCGAACTCACCGCGAAGCGGTCGGGAAAGCGCGTTCTCGCAGGCCCGATCGAAGCGACGGCAATCGGAAATCTTCTCGTCCAAGCACGTGCCGTGGGGGATGTGGACTCTCGTGCGACCCTCAACGACCTGCGAGCGATCGTCGCGCGGTCGTTCGCTGTAACAGAATATGCGCCGTAAGATCCGACTGTCTGATCGTCGGCCGAGAACCGTAGCGTTCGTACCGTGATACTGAATTCCTGCCCCAGCTTGAAGAGATATCTGCGCAGGTCTATTGAGCAACAGCGGCATGTACGAACCCGCGGACGGCACTTAGCCATGACCTCGATCCCGCCGAGGTATTCGCCCACTTCGCGTGATGCGGTTCAGGCCGCATAGACATCCTGTGCGCTGCCGAGGACGGTGTTCCTGAAGTACGGATTGCGCAACGTCCGACCGACCACCAGGTCGACGTCCCGTCCGAAGAGCGCCGAAAGATCTTCGAGCAATCCGGAGTAGTCATCGAACATGTTCTCGCGCCCGGGCAGGAAGTCCACGATGAAGTCGATGTCGCTCGACGCGGAATCGAATCGATCGGTCAGCACCGATCCGAAGATGCGCAGGCGCACCACCCCGTGATTCGCACAGATCCGGGCGACCGCATCAGAGTCGAACGTGATTGCCGGGTTCATGGTGCCAGTCTCCCCTTCGGAGCCGTCGGAGTACAGATTCCCCGCTGATCCTCGGCCGCGGCCCCGCCCCTACTCCTGAGCGCCCACCGCGACGACCATCTTGCCGAAGTTCCCGCCGGTGAGCAGCTCGTTGAAGTACTCGGGCGCCCGGTCGAGTCCGGTGCGGATGTCCTCGCGGTAGCGGATCTTCCCCTCCTGGATCCACGTGCTCATATCGTCCATGAACTTCTCGCCGAGGCGGTCGACGAACTCGGTCTGGATGAACCCGCGGACCGTGAGCGAACGGCGCAGGATCGTGCTCATGAGCAGTCCCGTGCGATCGGGACCCGGCGGCAGCTCGGTGAGGTTGTAGCTCGAGACGAGACCGCACACCGGGACGCGGGCGAACGTGTTGAGCAGGGGCAGGACGGCTTCGAAGACCTTCCCACCGACGTTCTCGAAGTACACGTCAATGCCTTGTGGGACCGCCTCGGCGAGGTCTTCCTTGAACGTCGGGGAGCGGTGATCGAGGACGATGTCGAAGCCGAGCTCCTTGAGGTGGTTGACCTTCGCAGGCCCGCCCGCGATGCCGACGCTCGTCGCCCCGACGATGTTCGCGATCTGCCCGACGACCGAGCCCACGGGACCCGACGCCGCAGCCACCGCCACGGTCTCCCCGGGCTTGGGCATGCCGATCTCGAGCAGGCCGGCATACGCGGTGAACCCGGGCATGCCGAGGACGCCGAGCGCTGTGGACACGGGAGCGATCTCGGGGTCGACGCGGCGCAGCTGGGACGCGTACTCGATCGAGTACTCCTGCCAGCCGCCATAGCCGAGCACGATGTCACCGGGGTCGAAGTCCGCCGAGTTCGATTCGATCACCTCGGAGACGGTCGCCCCGACCATGACCTCGCCGATCTCGACAGGTTTCGCATACGATTTCGCGTCCGACATGCGTCCGCGCATGTAGGGGTCGAGGGAGAGGTAGAGCGTGCGCAGCAGGACTTGGCCCTCGCCTGGGGCCTCGAGCGGCACCTCGTCGAAGAGGAAGTTCTCCGCGGTCGGTGCGCCCACGGGACGGGAGTTCAAGCGGATGCGGTGGTTCGTCGTCATGACGGCGGTGTCCTTTCAGCGACTGTCCGGTCTGGTATAGCAACCCGCGGGGATGCGTCGATGTTCCCGCTGACCAGCAGAGATCTCATTCGCTGAGGCGGCCGCACCGTTTCCATAGGCCCGATCGTCTGGGTCGACCCGATCGTCTGGGGCGATGACGGCGGGGTCAGCTGCCTCGATGCTCGCTGGTCCGAGGAGAAGCGACTCACTTGGAGATTCCGGCCCGAGTCCGGCGCGTTCCGCCTCGAATCCTGCGGGCCCCTCCCCGAATCCCGCGAGCTCGAGCGCGAGGCTCTCCCACTTCGGGTCGAAGGCCCACCGGAACTCCTCGAGCCGGTCGAGGACGAGTGCACCGTTGGTCCGAACGATGTCCGACCACTCACGCGGCCAGTACCCGTACTCGCCGGCCGCCGTGATCTCGTGGACGTCCTTGAAGACAGCGCCCCGGCTGCTCAGGCTGCCGTCGACGGCGTGGAGCGGCTCTTCGGGCACGGGAAACGTGATGTCGAGGATGAGATCGGAGGTGTAGACCGCCTCGGCGGTGCGACAATGAACGGTCTCGAGATTGATGTACCACTCGACCGTCACCGGCGATTCGCCGCGTCCCGGATCGGAATGGCGTTCAGTGTCGGCCGAACGGTCCGCGTCGGCGGAGGCGTCGGCGGAACGGCCAGCGTCGGCAGGACGGCCCGCGTCGCCGGAATGGTCACGGTCGGCGGAACGATCGGTCGCCTCGGCGGGTTTGACGAGCACCCACACGGAGAACGGCGCATGCGGCGGGGCGATCTTGAGGACGCCGTGCCCCTGCCACACTGCTGGCACTTCGTAGCGGTGGGGCGCCTCGGCGCGAGGACGGAAACGAACGTCGAGGGGCACGTCGTGAGCGTTGAAGCCCTCCCAGCCGACGAGGCGGGTGTCGGTGACCGCGGTGCCGCCGGGCATCCACAGCACGGCACCTAAGGGACCGTCCTCGATGACGCGCATCGGTCGGCGCACCTCGACGTGGTCGATGTCGAAGTCGAAACGCCTGTACGTCCAGGTCACAGCCGCTCCCGGGGACCAGAACGGTGCCTCGCCGAGGCGGCCGGCGCCGGGCGGGACGGTGAGCTCGAACGGATCGGTGAACTCCATGTCCGCAGTCTAGGGTTGCCGACTGCGCACACACTGAGGGTCGGCTCCGGGTCGCCTCAGACAGTTCGTCGGGAAGTCCGTTCGCCGGTCCGCCGGGCAGTCGGTCCGCCGTGCAGTCGGTTTGCCGGGCAGTCGGCTCGTCGGGGACGGTGTCCGCCCCGCGTCGGTTCCTGCCCGTGTCCGTACCGATGGGTAGGGTGGGGTCATGATCGCTCCTCCCCGCACCGATGCGGAGATCCCCGGCTACGTCGAGGCGCTCGGGCTGCCCGGTCTCGCCGACATCCATGTGCACTTCCTCCCGCAGAACGTCCTCAACAAGGTGTGGTCGTACTTCGACGACGCCGAGGTGCACTACGGCAGGGCGTGGCCCATCCACTACCGCGACGACACGGAGACTCGCCTGCAGACCCTGCGCGACTTCGGCCTCCGGGCGATCCCGGCGCTGACGTATCCGCACAGGCCCGGGATGGCGGCGTGGCTCAACAATTGGAACCGCGAGTTCGCCGCCGAGCACCCCGATGTCGTCCACTGCGCGACGCTCTACGCCGAACCCGAATCGGCGGACTATGTGACCGGCGCCCTCGAGGCGGGTGCCCGGCTGTTCAAGGTCCACGTCCAGGTCGGCGGGTTCGCTCCCGACGATCGGGTCCTCGACCGTGCGTGGGCGGCGCTGTCGGAGGCGCAGGTGCCCATCGTCATCCATGCCGGTTCCAAACCGCTGCCGGGCGCCTTCACCGGCCCGGAGGCGATCACGCGCGTGCTCGAGCGCTTCCCCGCCCTCAACTTCATCATCGCCCACATGGGCATGCCCGAGTACGACGAGTTCGCCGACCTCGCCGAGGCGTACAGCGGAGTCCACCTCGACACGACGATGTACGTCTCCGGGTTCTTCTCCCATCCCGCCGAGGTGACCCCCGCCTTCCGCGAGCGACTGGTCACCCTGCAGGACAAGGTCGTCCTCGGCTCCGACTTCCCGAACATCCCCTACCCATACGCCGATCAGATCGCGGGCCTGGCCGCGCTCGGACTCGGCGACGACTGGATGCGCTCGGTCCTGTGGGACAACGGGGCGAGGCTGCTCGGGCTCGGGAACGGCAAGGACTGAGAGGAGGTGGTCACCTGACGTCGTCGCGGGGCACCCGGTCGGCGCCGATGACGCCGTGGAGGAGCGCCTCGTCGATCGGGGCACCGTGCCTGATGACGCTGATCTGTCCGGTCGGCTCGAGGATGACGCATGCGACTTCGCTCATAGCTCGGATGCCGGACATCCGCAGCTTCGAGATGATCTCGACACGGTCGACGTGCGCGCGGGCCATGGTGTCGGCGAGGAATTCGCCGTCGGCGACGAGCACGATCGCGGGGCTGTTAACGATGCCCTCGATGCGGGCGTTGCGCCGTGCTCGGCCGGTCACCGCTTGGAGGACGAGCAGGGTTCCCACTGCGAGGACGCCTGCGACCAAGGTGGGTGTGTTGCCGAGGATGGACCGGCCGACGATCGCGCCGAGCGCGATGATCCCCGCCAGATCGAAGCTTGAGAGGCTCGTGAGCGTCCGCTGCCCGAAGAGCCTGACCACGACGATGATCCCGAAGTAGAACACGGCGCACGAGATGACGATGCGCAGCGCATCGAATCCGTCGAGCCCGAAGTCGTACCATTCCATGCAGGCCACCTCCCGGAGGCGATCCTACTCGGTGGGAACCGGCGACCAGGTGGTTGTGTCATCTGCGGTGATCTCGATGCCGGAGCCATCGGATTCGTGCTTGTCTCAGTGTCCGCCGCCTGGTCTAGAGTGGGGAAACCCGCAGCGGACCTGCGAGCAGGTGTCGCGCACTCGTCGACGAATGGAACACGCGAGATGAGACAGACGAAGGCACCTGCTCCGGAGAAGATCGTCGCGGGCCTGCAGGCGCAGATCGAGCGCTCCGGACGCTTCGCCTCGACGATCGACCCCGTTGCAGCTCTGCAGACCTACGACCGTCTCATCCGCCTGCTCCAGCCCCGACTGCCCGACATGCGTCGCAGTCTCGGGCTGCCTGCCGACCCACCGCCTTTCGCCGCTCTCCGCGCACGAGTCGAAGCACGCCGTCGTTTCAGGCACAAGCGGGTCCCGTCGGATCGCGTCTTCACCTATTGGAACACCTCAGTGGATTCGGCTCCGCCTCTGGTTCAGGCCTGCCTGGCCAACATCGGCCGGGCCTATCCCGCGCTGGAAGTCCTTGACGGCCGTTCTGTTCGCACGCTCATCGACATCCCAGAGCGCATCTCGACGTTGCTTGAGGGCGACCGTCCCGCGCACTTCTCCGACTACGTCCGCACTCGCATCCTCGAGGAGCACGGCGGACTGTGGTTCGATGCAACGGCGTGGGTCGGGCACAACCTGGACAAGGAACTGCAACGTCGCTATCTGCGGGCGGGGACGATCTTCCCGCGGTGGACGAAGCTCTCGATAGCGAACTGGTTCATCGCTTCGCAACAGGGGTCGGTGCTGCTCGGTATGCAGAGGCGGGCACTCGACGAATGGTGGAACCACAACGACGATCTGCCCGACTACTTTCTCTATCACCGGATCTTCGAGGTCCTCCAGGTGATGGTTCCCGAGGTTCGCGGGCAGTGGGACGCGGCGCCTCCGCTCTCTGCAACCTCGGCGCACCTGCTGCAGCTCGAGATGATGCAGCCGTGGCGACCCAATACGCTGGCAGACATCGACGCCGTCGCACCGCTGCAGAAGCTCAGCTACAAATACGACACGGTGCCCGAAGGCTCGGTGCTCGAGCACCTCATCGCCCCGTACGAATCGACCCCACCGACAGACCAGGCCACTACGTAGACAGATCGCTGCTGCGGGACGGTCGACTCACCTCACCGCGCGCGCAGCCATTCGTCGACGGTCACGGCCGAGAGCCTCGGCGCTGGAGGAATGAGCCCATCGCCCGAGGTCGGGCCCGGCAAGGGTACGGGCACAACCTTGCGGGGGCGACGCCCCCGGGCATCGGCGCGGGCGATCTTCGCAGCGATCGCGGCCAGGTCGCTGATCTCGGGCCCGGCGACCTCGAGTGTGCCGCGCTCACCTGCGTCGATGGCCTCGGCCATCATGCGGGCGGCCTCGTCCGCGGCGAGCGCCCGGACGCGCATCTTCGGAACGAAGGTCACCGGACCTGCGTGCACCGAGGCGGTTTCGGCAAGTTCGTACCACTGCGTGGAGCGGAACATGAGGAGCTGGTCGGCGGGAATGAGCCGACGGTAGACGCGTTCCTGCACCTCTTTGCCCTGGTAGTAGGCGAAGAGCTTCGACTCGGCGACCTCCGGGCGGAAGGCGATCGACAGGCACACCATCGCCGCCCCCGGGTTCTCCGCTGCCGCGAGGGCGATCGAACGCGAACTGCGGGAGAAGAAGTCGAGTGCCCGGTGCTGATTGTTCGTCATGAGGTTGACGCAGTCGACGAGGACATCGCTGCCCTCGGCGGCCTCGGTGACGCCCTCACCCGTGTAGGTGTCGACGCCGATCCCCCGGTGTGCGGCGATGACCGAGTGACCTTGCGCGCGCAGGCGGGTGACGAGGTGGGAGCCGAAGGTGCCGGTGGCCCCGTAGACCGTGATCTGCATGGTGCGTCCCCTCTGCCGGAGCGGTCCGGCTGGTGCGAGCCGATCGACTCCGGCCGGCCGATTCGGGCCACCGGCTCGGCTCGATCAGTTCTGGTCGATCGTGACCGCGCCCTGGTCCGAGGTCGCTGAGACCGGGATGACCGTCTTGCCCTCGGCGTCCTTCGAGTTCTTCGTCGCGTCGTACTTCTCGAGGTCTTTCTTCAGGTCGACCCGACCCTGGTTCGACTTCGCGGTGATCTGGTAGAACAGCTCCCCCGCCTCGGCGTCGGAGGCATTCTGATCGTCGCCGTCTGGGCGGGTCATATTCGCTTTGACGAGCTCGAGCCGAGGCAGGCGCAGATCGATCGTGCCTTCGTCGGACTTCGCGGTGATCCCCGCGGCGGGCACCATGTCGTTGGAGAAGTCGAAACTGATCGACCCCGCGCTCGACGTCGCATCGATGCGCTCGCGCACCCGCAGATCGGAGCCGTCGATGGTGCCGGTATCGGACTTCGCCTCGACGGTCCCGTACGTGCCCTTGAGCGTCGTCTGGCCCCACTGCGTCGTCGTCTGCACCCGGTTGAACGTGCCGTCGAGCGTGATCGACGATCCTTCGGTTTCGGCCCTGACCTCGTTGTACTCACCGACGACGGAAGTGTCGCCGAGGCCGCCGGAGAACTCGAGGTTCGTGTCCTTCGACGTCGGTTGGGGCACCGTGACCTGCAGTCTCGCCTTCTCGAACGACGTCACATCGTCGACGGAGATGGTCGAGGTTCCCTCGGAGTCGTCGACGCGCAGCTGCGGCAGGTTGTCACGAGGTCCGACGCCGGTGAGAGTGACCTCGGGAGTGCGGACATCACCGGTGCGCACAGCGACGTCGGCTCCGGTGTCGAGGGAGACTCGGATGTCGCGGGTCGACGCGGGCAGCTCCTCGCTCGTTTCGAGTTTCGTGAAGCTCAGACGCGAGGTCGCATTGGCGACGGTGACCGCGAGCGGGATGAGGAGGAGGACGGCGGCGGCGATGATGAGGACGGCGCGCAGACCCGAACGGGCCGAAGGGCTGACGCGGACTGTGGCTGGCATTCTAGGCTCCGAGGAAGGTGAGGACGGCGAGGACTCTGCGGTTGTCCGAGGTGTCGGCGGTGAGCCCGAACTTCGTGAAGATCGAGCTGATGTGCTTCTCGACGGCGCCGGCGCTGAGGAAGAGGGTGCCGGCGATCGCGGCGTTCGACTTGCCTTCGGCCATGAGCTGGAGGACTTCGAGCTCGCGGGGGCTCAGGGTGGACAGACCGTCGGTCTTGCGGGTGCGCACGAGGATCTGGGAGACGACTTCGGGGTCGAGGACGGTGCCGCCCTTGGCCACCTCGTCGACGGCGGAGAGGAAGTCCTCGACATCGGCGACCCGGTCCTTGAGGAGGTAGCCGAAGCCGCCGGTGTTCTCGGCGATGAGTTCGGAGGCGTACTGCTCCTCGACGTACTGGCTGAAGACGAGGACCTTGACGTCGGGGTTCTGCTTGCGGATGAGGACCGCTGCCCGAATGCCCTCGTCGGTGAACGTCGGGGGCATGCGGACGTCGATGACGGCGAGGTCCGGGGGCATCGTGTTCACGGTCGCCAGCAGCTCGTTGGCATCGGGCACTGCCGCGATGACCTCGTGTCCGGCGTCGACGAGGAGTCGTTCGAGTCCGGCTCGGAGGATGGCTGAGTCTTCGGCGATCACGATGCGCATGGCACCTCCACAACGATGGTAGTCGGCCCACCTGCGGGGCTGGTCAGGTTCAGTGTCCCACGAGCGGCTTCGACCCGGTCGACGAGGCCGGCGATGCCCGTGTGCCGACCTGAACGGTCGATCCGGGCGCCGCCGTGCCCGTTGTCGGTGACGACGATCTGGACCCCCGCCTCGGTGGGGGCGATGAGCACCTTGGCCCCGGTCGCCCCGGAGTGCTTGGCGATGTTCGTCAGGCATTCGGCAACGACGAAGTAGGCGACGGCTTCGGCCTCCCGTTCGATGCGGCCGCCGAGGCGCACGTCCACCTCGACGGGGATGGGCGAGCGTCCAGCGAGCGCGGACACGGCCGCGTCGAGGCCGCGGTCGGTGAGAACGGCCGGGTGGATGCCGCGGGCGAGCTGGCGCAGTTCGGTGACGATGCCCTTCGCCTCGGCGTGGGCTTCGGCGACGAGCTCTTTGGCCCGTTCCGGGTCGGTGTCGATCTTCGACTTCGCGAGACCCAGCGTCATCGTCAGGGCGACGAGGCGGGGCTGGGCGCCGTCGTGGAGGTCGCGTTCGATGCGCAGGCGTTCAGCGGCGGCGGCGTCGATCCCAGCCATGCGGGCACGGTCGAGTTCGGTGACCTCGGCCTGCAGGGCTGCCGTGCGCGGGGGTGGGAGGAGGCTGCGGTCGAGTGCCCGGTCGAGGTACGGGGCGAACCAGAGGATCGCCGCGGAGCTCGCGAGGATGATGAGCGAGCCGATGGCCACGCCGATGCGTCCCAGGCCGCTGTCGCCGGCGCCGATGAACAGGCCGGGGATGCCGTCGGGGTTGATCGCGGAGAAGATCCCGAGGATGCCTCCGCACATGCCGATGACAGTGCCGCCGACGATGACGAAGCCGAAGGTGATCTTGATGAAGTGGTGGGCGGTCGATCGCCAGAACGGGGCAGAGGACACGAGCAGCCACTGATTGTGGAGGAACCGGGTGAACCCTGATTCGCGGGTGCTGCGTGGGATCGTCGGGACGGGGATCCGGTCCCCGTAGACGAGTTCGGCCCGGTAGCGTTCGGCGACGTTGGCGACCTGCTGGACGATGACCCAGGCGATGAGGGCGAGCACGCCGAGGCCGAGGGCGAAGATGCCGCTGATGCCGGTGACGAGGAGGCCGAGCGGGATCCATGCCCAAACGATCGCGAGGACCGCGGAGAGGAAGAGGTTCGCGACGCCGACGGCGCCGACGGGACGCTTCGGCCAGTCGATCGGGCCCTCGGCCGGGATCTCGGTGACGTCGTCGGTGGTCAGGGGCATGGGACCGGTGACCGGAACCATCGTCAGGGGTTCAGGGCGGGGCTTCCTTCGCCGAGGCGGTCGGGCCGGCTGTTGGCGAACGGGCATCGGGGCGTGCGTTGCGGGGGCGTGCGCGCCGGGGGCGTGTGCGCCTGGTGCGTGCGCGGTCGCTCCCGGGTGGGTGCCGGGCACGGCCGGGTGTGCGCCCAACATCGGCTGCCCCGCGTCGGGTCCGGGACCCTGCGGGATGGCGATCGGGTGCGAGTGGTGCGGGTAGCGACCGCCCTGCTGAGGCTGGTCAGGGCCCGGCTGAGGTTGGCGTTCAGCCTGGTGGACCGGCAGATCGGCCCGCGGCGGAGCGCTGCGGTAGGTCTGAGCGGAAGTGCCGAAGACCTGAGTCTGCGGGTACTGCGCGGTCGGACGCTGGGTGCCGTGGCCTGTGGCAGCCCCGGGCTGTGCGGAGGCATCGTGGACAGTGTTCTCACGAGTCTCGCCGGTGCGGCCGGGCTGTCCGAAGATCTGGGTCTGCGGGTATTCGCGGGTGTGCCCGCTCGGATCGGAGTCCTGGGGGGTCTGCTCTCGCCGGCCCTGTTCGGCGGTCTGCGCTCCGCCGGTCGTATCCGACCAGGCCTGCTGTGCGGGCGGGACGGCGAAGGGGACGTCGAGGTCGAGGGGGGCGATGCGGAACTGTCCGGCTTCGGTGGCCAGCGGCGCGTCTGCCGACTGGTGCTGTGCGGCAGGGGGGCCGCTGGTGTCGCCGTGGTGCTGAGCCTCTGCAGTCATGGAGCCGTTCGGCTCCTCCTGCGGCTGCTCGGGGGTCTTCTCACTCATACCGACAACGCTACGCGGGCCGGTCACTCGGCAACAGCACGTTGACCACCGAGCACCCTTAGGGTTTTCCCCACGTCACGCCCGAACCCACACCCGCTGGTCCACGTCGCACCCACAGCGGCACGTCCTACCCGTAGCCTCACATCACACGTCTCGCTCAGCACGCGGCACCCGCAGCTTCATGTTCTACCCGTGTATGTGTAGGAAATGAAGCTGCGGGTGCCGCGACCAAAAGGCACTCCCGAATGGTGAGGTACGCGACGCTCTGAGGCGAGCTACGCGCGTTGCAGCACGGTCTCGACAGCGACGCCCGTCTCTCCGACAGGACCCCCGGCAGACTCTCCTGCGGATTCCCCAGCAGCCTCGACGCCCGACTCTTCCTCCGCCGCACCTTCCGTCACAGCAGGCGCCTCGCCGACCGGCGCCTCGTCAGCCACCGCCGTCAGCCGCGCCCCCGTGTTCGTCCGCTCCAGCGCAGCGTCGAGGTCGGCGAGGATGTCGGCGATATCCTCGATGCCCACGGACAGGCGGATGAAGCGACCGGAGATGCTCAGTTCGCAGTCGGCGACGGCCAGATGCGTCATCGTCGCCGGGTGGTCGATGAGGGACTCGACGCCGCCGAGCGACTCGGCGAGCGTGATGAGCTCCGTGCTCCGCACCAGCGCAAGCGCCCGCTCCTCGGTGTCGGTGGAGAACGAGACCACTCCCCCGAACCCGCTCATCTGGGCCTTCGCGATCTCGTGGCCCGGGTGTGAGGGCAGTCCGGGATAGTGCACCTCGGCGATCTCCGGACGAGCTTCGAGCCACTCCGCGACAGCCTGCGCATTCGCACAGTGCGCGGCCATCCGCACGGGCAGCGTCTTGATGCCCCGCCTCGTCAGCCACGCGTCGAACGGCGAGATCCCCAGCCCCACGGATGCGAAGTGGCTGGTCAGACGGTCGATCACCTCGGCGGCACGAGGACACGTCCGCCCTGCACCGGCGAGCACGGCCCCGCCGATGACATCGGAATGGCCGTTGATGAACTTCGTCGTCGAATGGATGACGAGGTCGGCGCCGAGCTCGATCGGACGCTGCAGATACGGGGTCGCGAACGTCGAATCGACGGCGAGCAGCGCGTTCGCGGCGTGGGCGATGCGCGCGGTCTCGGCGATGTCGATGACGTCGAGGCCGGGGTTGCTCGGGGTCTCGGCCCAGACGATCGCGGTGCGGTCGGTGACGGCGGCGGCGAGCGCCTCGGTGTCCGTGAGGTCGACGGTGCGGATGACGACGCCCCAGCGCTCGTACTCGTTCTTCAGCAGCCGGTACGTGCCGCCGTAGACGTCGCGGGGGATGATGATCTCGTCGCCGGGACCGAGCAGCGCGGAGAAGACGGCCACCTCGGCCGAGGTCCCCGAATTCACGGCCGCCGCGTACTCCGCGCCCTCGAGCGCGCACAGTACCTCTTCGAGGTCGGTCCGGTTGGGGGTGCCCGTGCGGGCGTAGTCGAAGCCGGCCCGGGTCTGACCCGGGACATCCATCTCGAAGGTCGAGGTCTGGAAGATCGGGGCGACGACGGAACCGGTGTGCGATTCCGGGGCGGCGCCGGCGTGGACCGAACGGGTCGAGACCCCGCTGCGGTCTGTCGAGCTGTGATCGGGTGAGCTCACGGCAGATCCTTCCTCTCTGGAGACCTCCGACTCGGCTGTCGAAGTCCCACCAGTCTGAGGGCGGTTCGCGGCACGCTCCCCGCCATGCGACCCGTGGAGTCACCGTCTGTCATCTGCCCGTCTTCCCGCGTCATGTTTCGTCATGCACGGGGTGAGTGCGGTTCCCCGCCGAGGTGGTCGTCCGACCTCGCGGCCGTCGCGGGCAGGATTTCGGTGCCTTCGCCGAGGCGGTCGTCGGGCACATTCCCATCCCGCCCCTTCCTCTTCCCCGCCGACTGTGCAATAGTTAGCTTTATGGCTAAGTATTCGGATGAGCTGAGCGAGATCTTCACCGCGCTCGCCGATCCGACGCGCCGTGCCGTCGTCGACCGCCTCGGCCGGGGACCGGCGACCATCAGCGAACTCGCCGAGCCGCTGAGCATCTCCCTGCCGTCGTTCCTCAAGCACGTGCGCACTCTCGAGGACTGCGGCCTCATCCGCACCCGCAAATCCGGACGCGTGCGCACGTGCGTCCTCGACGAACGCCGGCTCGGCGTCATCGACGGCTGGCTCGAGACCCAGCGTCGCAGCTGGGAGGCGGCGACCGACCGCCTCGACGCATTCGTCACCGCCGATCCGCCGCCGACCTCGACGACCCCGCCTCGCTGATGATCCCGACGATGCCCGACGCGGAAGCGATCCCGACGACGCCCGCTCCGCTCGCAACCGACACTCTCGACCTCTGACCCCCCATCACCGACAAGGAGACCCCATGACACTGAGCCCCGACTTCGACCTCGGCCCCGATCGCAACCTCGACACGGGCATCGACCCCGACCGCGACCTCCTCATCGAACGCGTCATCCGCGCCCCGAAGGAGGCCATCTGGTCGGCATGGACCGAGCCGGCCCAGCTCGTGCAGTGGTGGATCCCCGCCCCGCTGGTCCTCCGCGTCGACGCCCTCGACCTGCGTCCCGGCGGCGCCTTCGTCACCCGGATGAGCGAGGACGGACAGACCTTCACCCCGCACGTCGACGCCGTCTTTCTGCGCATCGAGGAGAACGAGCGCCTCGTCTTCACGAACGCCGTCGACAGTTCGTGGCATCCGGCCCTGCCCGCGCCCGTGGCCATGACCACGGAGATCATCCTCGGCGACGGCGAGTCCGGCACCGACTATCGTGCCGTCGTCCGCCACGCCAGTCCCGAACAGCGGGCCATGCATGAGGAGCTCGGGTTCTTCGAAGGCTGGGGCACCGTCACCGAGGCGCTCGCCCGCCTCGCCGAACGCTGAGTCGCGCATCCCGGTCGTCGAACTCTGAATCAGGCATTAGGGTCGGCGGCCGCTGAGTCAGACGCACGCCTCCCCCAGCGCTGCGCCGAGGACGAGTGAGGCCGACAGGGCAGCACCCGAGACGACCGTCCAGAACAGCGGAGCGATGCCGACGAGCAGCGCGACTGCGATCCCGAACACGGCGAGCCCGACCGCGGTGAGCGCACGTGTCCGTTCGTCGAACCGTCGTCCCCGACGGTGATCGGAGGGGGCAACATCCGCGGAGTCGCGAACGGCCCGTTTCGCACAATCGTCAGTGACCGTGTCGACAGTTTCGGCCGCGCAGGCACTTCCGGCGCGTGCAGCGATACCTCGGACCACCTCGGCGAACAGATGCCCCCACCGCACGAGCCGCTCCTGCCGGGGAACGTCGACCTTCGCCATCCCGATCGCGAGCAGCATCGCAAGGCCGACCACAGCGAGCACCCACACCGGTCGACTCAGCCACCACCACGGCGAGCCCACCTCGGGGAGGACGAGGGACCCCAACCATGGACCGACCGTGTCCCCCATCCGTGCGAGCAGCCCTGCCCCCGCGCCGAGCACTCCGATGAGCACGATCGCCGCGCTCAGGTGCCAGAGGTAGACGTGCATGCCGTACCGGTTCCCCCATTCGATGACTCCGGCCCACAGCGTCCGCCCGGCAATGGCCTCGCCGAGGCGGTCGTGGACGAGGCAGAGCACGCACATCTGCGCGACACCGAGGAGGACGAGCGCGCCGGTGGGCGGGTTCAGGTTGACGAGCATGTCGGGACTGTAGACCCCTCCCGCCACCGACCAGCCGAGCATGGCGAGCGCCCCGATGAGGACCGCGACGACGGCAGCGGGGCGCACGGGTCGTCGCCGGAGGTCGGCGTAGAGGAAGCCGAGCTGCTGGACGAGCGGCCAGACGACGAGGAAGTTGAGGTACCCGATCGCGCTCAGCCCGGTCACGACGGCAAGGAGGTCGACGACGGCGACGGCGGTGGCGAGCACCAGAAGGGTCCGCCTCGGCCAACGATCATGGAACCGGGACGCGAGCGGGACGAGCGAGGTGAGTCCGACGTAGACGGCGAGGAACCACAGGGGTTGGCCGATGCGTCGGCTCGCTTCGGTGAGCAGTTCGGCGGGCACTCCGAATTCGGAGGCGACGGCGAGCCCGGTGCAGGCGGCGAGGATGAGGACGGTGACCGGACCGACGAGGCGGCGCAATCGTCTGCGCAGGTAGTCGGCCCAGGTGCCGCCGTCGGCCTGGGTGCGATGCCACTGCTGCAGGGCCGCGTAGCCGCCGATGAGGAAGAACAGCGGCATGATCTGGAAGCCCCACGAGGCGATCGTGAAACCCGTCGTCCCGGTCAGGGCGACGGTTGGGGAAACCTGGCCGTCGGGCCCGAGCTGCGCGGTCGCCATCATCGCGTGGAGGACGACCACGACAACGAGGCAGCCGAAGCGCACGAGGTCGAGCGCTCGGTCCCGTCCGGGGTGGGGGTGGGGCTGACGAACGTCGGTCGGTTCCGGAAAACGAGCGTCGACCGAACGGGGCGAGGTGTCCCGCCGAGGTGGGGCTCCCGGAGTTGGAGGTGCAGTGAGAGACATGGGGACTCCTGGTTCGATGCTGCGGTGCACACCCGGCGGGCGTGCAGTCTGCGGTGCCTGCTCCGTGCCTGCGGTGGCGGCGTGGCCGCGGCGTATGAGAGGTGGACGCCCCCGACGGTAGGGAGCCGAAACGCCTCACTGCATCACGCTTGAGTCCCGTTCTCACCGCCTGCACCCGCTACCACGGGGTGACGCGGCAGCCCGCGGGGTGACGAGGCGGCCCCTGGCCAGACACCACAGCCCGCGGGTCCGGGTGCGACCGCCCAGTGAAGGCCGCGGCAGCCCTCGGGACCGGGTGCGAGAATGGCCGCATCACCCGACGTCAGGAGCCGAGACATGACCATCGCCTTCGAGACCACTCCGCTGCCGATCATCGGCGCCCCCATGGCCGGTGGGACGACGACGCCCGAACTCGTCACGGCGGTCGCCGCCGCCGGCGGCTTCCCGTTCGTCGCCGGCGGCTATCTCTCCGTCGACGCGCTCGCACCCCTCGTCGAGCGGGCGCGCGCGTCTGCCGAGACCTTCGGCGTCAACCTCTTCGCACCGAATCCGGTGCCGCTCGACCGCGCCGCCTTCGACCGGTACGTCGCCGCGCTGACCCCGCTGGCGGCATCGTTCGGCGTCGAGCTCGCCCCCGAGCCGGTCGACGACGATGACCACTACGAGGAGAAGATCGCGTGGCTGATCGACAATCCCGTGCCGCTTGTGTCGACGACGTTCAACCTCCCCACCGCCGAGGTCGTCGACCGTCTCCACGCCGTCGGCACCGAGGTCGCTGCCACCGTGACGACCGTTGGCGAGGCCACGGAGGCTGCGGCCCGCGGCGTCGACGCCATCATCGTCCAGGGTCCGCGCGCGGGCGGTCACACGGGCACGGTCGACCCGACGCGGACGATCGAGGATCGGTCGACGCTCGATCTTCTCCGGGAGATCCTCGCCGAGGTGGACCTCCCCACCGCTGCCGGCGGCGGAGTCGACGGGGTGGCGGCGGTCGAGGAGCTGCTCGAAGCCGGGGCGAGTGCGGTCGTCGTCGGGACCCTGCTGCTGCTCGCCGACGAAGCGGGCACCTCGGCGCCGCATCGGGCAGCCCTCCAGGATGCCGCGAAATACTCAGAAACCCGGCTGACCAGGGCTTTCACCGGACGTCCCGCGCGGGCGCTCGTCAACGACTTCGTCCGTGAGTTCGATCCGGTCGCCCTCGACGCCTACCCGGCGGTCCACCACCTGACGAAGGGTGTGCGCGCCGAGGCGAAGAAGGCCGGCGACCCGGAGAACCTCAATCTCTGGGCCGGCACCGGCTACCGGTGGGCGATGCCGGGTTCGGCGGAGACGATCGTCAAGGAGCTGGGCGCCCGCTTCGCGCGCTAGGCGCCGGTTACTCGCGGCAGGTGCCGGACTCACGCGGTAGGCGCCGGCTTCACACAGTAGGCACACGAGTTCCGCCTCGGCGAACGAGGATGGCGGCGTTCACCCGCAGGATTCCGGACCCTGAGTGCCGATTCGAGCGTGCGAAATCAGCACTGAGCGTCCGGGAAACCAGGGCGCAGGACACACCCAGGGCCGTCACACGCGATCGCACCGGCCAGCAGCCCTTCACCCTCCGGCGACGACGAGTCCCGACTCGTAGGCGGCGACGACGATCTGCGCCCGGTCGCGCAGCCCGAGCTTCGCGAGGATCCGTGACACGTGGGTCTTCACGGTCTGTTCGGCGAGGAAGAGCTCGGCGGCCACCTCGGCGTTGGTGCTGCCCTTGGCCACGCGGGTCATGACGTCGATCTCCCGGTCGGTGAGCTGCCCGAGCACAGCGGTGTCCTTGACCACGGTCGGCCCGGCGACGTATTCGGCGATGAGGCGCCGGGTCACGGACGGCGCGAGGAGGGAGTCACCGGCGGCGACGACGCGGATGGCAGAGATGAGGTCCTCGGCGGTGGCGTCCTTGAGGAGGAACCCGCTCGCCCCGGCGCGCAGGGCGGAGAAGACGTACTCGTCGGCGTCGAAGGTGGTGAGCATGATGATCTTCGGGTGCTCGCCCGGCATCTGGAAGACCGCGCGCGTCGCGTCGAGGCCGTTGAGCTGCGGCATGCGGATGTCCATGAGGATGATGTCGGGTGCGGTGCGACGGACGAGGTCGACGACCTGCGCACCGTCCTCGGCGCTGCCGACGACGCTCATGTCCGGCTGTGCGTCGAGGAGCGCGCCGAAGCCCTGACGGACCATCGCCTGGTCGTCGACGATCGCAATGCGAATCGCAGTCTCGGTCATGCCCTCACGCTACCCGACCCGCACACCCAGCCCCACCCGCCACGGCCCCCGCCGCGCACCCTCACCCCGGAGGACCACCTCGGCGGGGATCGGATTCACTCCTGGGTATGATGCGCGGTCCGCGACCCGCTCCCTAACGTTCGAGGCGTCAGAGCACCACCGCATCACCCACTCACACAGGAGTCCTCATGATCCCCACCACCGAAGCCGCGTACGCTGAGACCGTGCCCACCACCGCCCCCGTCGCCCCGGCCGGCTCCCCGCGAGCCGCACGGTCGCGCTGGTCCCGGATGTGGCACAGCCTCGGTCGCGACACCCGCCTCGTCGCCCCGGGATTCTTCATCTCGCTCGCCGCCGTCATCGTCCTCGTCGTCCTCCTCACCCTCTCGGTCGCCACCGCGGTCATCTGGATCGGCGTGCTCCTCCTGCCCGTCACCCTCCTCGTCGCGACCGCGTTCGCGAACCTCTCCCGCCGTCGGGCCACTCGCTGGGGCGCCCCGATCGCCGAGGTGACCAACCGTCCCCGCGCCCGCGGCCTCCGCGGATGGCTGGGCATCGTCGCCGAGGGCCGCCACTGGACCGACCTGCTCTTCGAATCCGTCTTCGCCCTGCCGGTGCGCATCGTCACCTTCAGCGTCGCGGTGTCGTGGTTCGTCGGCGCGCTCGGCGGCCTGTCGTACTTCTACTGGGGCCGCTTCCTGCCCGACGACGGCAGCGGCCTGCTCAACCTCATCGTCGCAGGCTGGAACCGCGCACCCATCGTCGATCTCGGCTTCTCCGCCGAGGCGACCTTCCAGTTCGCGGCCGGCCTCATCCTCCTCGTGACGTTCCCCTTCGTCCTCCACGCGATGGCCCGCCTCGAGATCGCCGCCGTCACCGCCGGACTCGCCCCTCGCCCCACCGAGGCGACCATGACCTCCCAGCAGACGACGGCTCGCGCGACAACCGTCGGTGCAACTGATGCCTGGGGACCGGCCGGTTCGGTGCCGGCGGCGGGGGCGACAGCTCCGGTCGTGGGCTCCGCCTCGGCGGCAGCGGGTGCGGCGCGATGAGCACGGCCACCGGATCGCCCGAGCCCGGGAACCCGCAAGGACGCGTGGGCACACAGGGACCCGCCAACGCAGGGGGTCCGGCCACCCCGGAAAAGCTGACCAACCCACAGGGTCTGACCAGCGCTGACGGCTGGTATTGGCTGACGACGATCTTCGCCGGCGTCGCCCTGCTCGCCACCGGCTGGCCCGTCTACGCCGCGACGTACGGGGTCTGGGTCGTCATCGCGATGCTCATCGCCGCGGCGCAGGCGGCAGCTCCGGTGCTCGCGGTCCGACTCCCCGTCGTCGCGATCGTCATCAGTCTTCTCTCCTCGGCGGCAGGGATCCTCGCGACTGCTCACACCACGGGATTCGTGTGGCCGTGGACGGTGACGGCGACGCTCTCGCTTTCGTTCACGCTCATCGTCATCGGCCTCCGTCACAGCTGGGTCGGCCTCATCGTCCTCTGGTCGGCGAGCGCGGCACTCGGCGCCGGCAGTCTCCTCCTCGTCCTGCCGGACGGGGTGACCGGGGCGCTGTCGAACGTCATCACGACCGCCTCGGTGACGGCAGGGGTCGCCGGCATCGCGGCGCTCATCCGGCTGTGGCTGACCGGTCGCAGGCAGCTCGCCGTCGAACGCCGCCTCGGCGCCGAGGAGCTGGCCAAGCGCACCGAGCTCGAGGACCGCAACCGCATCGCCCAGGAGCTCCACGACGTCGTCGCCCACAGCATGTCGGTCATCAGCGTGCAGGCGACGACGGCCCGCTACAGGCTGGCTGACCTCGATGATCGCAGTCTCGAGGAGTTCGATTCGATCGCCGGTTCGGCGCGGCAGGCGCTGACCGAGATGAGGGGGCTGCTGACGATCCTCCGCGGCGGACGAGATGCCGAGACCGCCCCGCAGCCGACGATCGGGGACATCCCCTCGCTCGTCTCGGCGACCAGGGGCACGGGGGCGCACGTCGACCTCGAGTTCGGACTCAGGTCCCAGCCCGTCGCGCCGACGACGGGGCTGACGGCGTTCCGTGTCGTCCAGGAGGGCCTGTCGAATGCTCTGCGCCATGCGCCCGGCGCCCCTGTGTCGGTGACGATCCGCCCGGCCGTCGGAGCAGATGGGCGCAGCGGCGTCGAGGTGTCCGTCGTCAACGGGGTTGCGGACGGCGGGAATGAGTCGACGTCTCATGGCCGGTCGACCGGCACTGCGACCGTCGACAACGCGATCGTCGACAATGCAACCGCTGGCACGGCTTTCGTCGGCACCGCCGCCGGAACGGGAAGCGCCAGCGTGGCAAGTGGCAACGCGGGCAGTCACAATGCGACCAGTCACGGCGCGGCTGACGATCGCCTCAGCCACCTCGGCGCGGGGTTCGGTCTGCGCGGGATGCGGGAGCGCGTCGAGGGCCTCGGCGGAACGCTCGCCGTCGGCCCGACGCCCGAGGGTGGTTTCGCCGTCACTGCGGTCCTCCCCCTCAGCTGAGCCATCGCGACCTGCGAATTCTGGACGCTCAGTGGCGATTCGAGAGCGCAAAATCAGCACCGAGCGTCCAGGATTCCTCTGCCTGGACCGCGCCCGACACTCCGGATCCTCAACACTGCGCCGCGACGCCGCACCTACCCGCGCCGCGACGCCCCACCGATCATTAGATTTCGCGAACAAATACGTTATCGGCACGCTCATCGATCGACATGTCCAGGCAGGTCCGGAACTCATTAGGATCGATCTCGACGCCGCATCGCTTCGATTCGGCAACCTTCCCGGCGCTCAGCACCGTGGCGCCAGGTGGCGCAACGAGCGGAGGGTTGCTGGGACCGAACGTTCGGCGGACGACAGAGACGAAGGAGTCACCCCATGCACCAGTCGCCCCGCACCTGGGCCCCCGCCGAGAGCCAAACCCGGATCGAGGACATCGCCGATGACCGCCTCGGCGAGGGCGGAACCACACCGATGGCCGCGGTCGTGGACACAATCGAGGACCTCATGAGCGCCTCCGAACGCCTCCACGACGAGGAGGCGTTCAACCTCAATCCCGCCTCGAACGTGCTCAATCCACGGGCGGCGGCGCTGCTCGCCGGCGGGTCGGCGTCGCGGACCTCGCTCGGGTACGCCGGGGCGAAGTACGAGATGGGGCTTGAGCACATCGAGCAGGTCGAGGTCATCACCGCCGAGCTCGCCGCCCGCCTCTTCCACGCCGACTTCGCCGAGGTGCGTGTGCCCAGCGGGGCGATGGCGAACCTCTACGCGTTCATGGCAACGTCCTCACCTGGGGATACGATCATCGCTTCGCCTCCGACGATCGGCGGGCACGTCACCCACCACGCTGCGGGGGCCGCCGGACTCTACGGGCTGAGAACCGTCGGCGCGCCCGTCGACGTCGCCCATTACACCTACGATGTCGATGCCCTCGCGACGCTTGCGCGCGAAGTGCGGCCCTCGCTCATCACGATCGGCGGATCACTCAACCTCTTCGAGCACCCGGTCGCGCAGGTCCGCGAGATCGCCGACGAGGTCGGCGCCAGAGTCCTCTTCGACGCCGCCCACCTGTGCGGGATGATCGCAGGCGGGCAGTGGGCGAATCCGCTCGACGAGGGCGCGCACCTCATGTCGATGAGCACGTACAAGAGCCTCGGCGGGCCGACGCACGGGCTCCTGCTCAGCAACGACGCGGAACTGTCCGAACGCATCGACCAGATCGCCTTCCCCGGGATGACCGCGAACTTCGACGCCGCAGCCGTCGCGGCCCTCGGCGTCACCCTTGCCGACTGGATCGAGGCCGGCGCCGACTATGCGAGCCAGATGCGCACGTGCGCTGCCGCCCTGGCCGAGTCCCTCGCCGACGCCGGCGCCGTGCCCTTCCAGTGCGAACGCGGGTTCACCGACTCCCACCAGTTCGCGCTGCTCGCCGCCCCGTTCGGCGGCGGCACCCGGGCAGCCCGGGTCCTCGAGCAGGCAGGCATCCTCACCTCGGGCATCGGCCTGCCCGTCCCCGAAGTCCCTGATGATCAGAACGGCATCCGCATCGGCACCCCGGAGATCGTCCGCCGCGGCATGACCGAGCCCGACATGCCCCGGCTCGCCGGGTACATCGCCCGCGCCCTCGACACAGCGCGGATCCCCGCAGCTGGTTCAGACTCCCCCGCCGAGGTGGTCCTGCGGGAGATCGCCGACGACGTCGCCGCGTGGCGGAAGGACTTCACCGGAGTGCGCTTCACTGCGTGAGGAGACCGGCCGGCGGGGTGCACGCAGCCCGGCGCCGCGGCCGACCGGATCCGGGGACTGCCCCGCACCCGGGTCCGACGCGACCCCAGGCCCCCGCGGCACCCGCAGTTCGGGCCCGTGTAGACGGGCGTCGACGATGACAACGAGGGCGAAGACGATCGGGGCGGCCATCCCGACCGCAATCTGCGCCGCAGGAGCATCGGTGGCGTTGAGGTCGGCCCCGGTGAGGACACAGAGGCCGAAGGCGAAGAGGTTGTTGACCGTGTGGAACGCGATCGCCGCCTCGAGGCCGCTCGTCCACAGGGTGAGCAGTCCCATGACGACGGCGAAGACGCCGACGCTGATGAGACCGGGGACGTCGTAGAGGTGTCCGAAGACGAAGAACGGGACGGGAATGAGCACGGCCCACCAGGGGCTGCGCAGCCAGCTGCCGATCACGTTCATCGCCAACCCGCGGAAGACGAGCTCCTCACTCATGGCCTGAACGGGAACGAGGAGGAGCACGAGCACAAGCATGAGCGCGAGTCGACCGTCCCAATCAGCTCCGCGGTCGAGGGCGACGGATTCGGGCGCGACGATCCCGAGGACGATGAGGCCGACCACCCACACCGGCAGGGCAAGCAGCAGGTACCGTCCGAGCAGCCGCCACCGCATTCCGCCGGGCACTGCACCCGAACCCAGCCCCGGTCCGAAACGCAGCCCCAGCCCGGGACGCACCGAGATGAGTGGGAAGAACCAGCGCTGGTAGACGCTGAGCATCGCGAGTTCGAGAGCCGGCCACATGACGATGACGGAGACCAGGGCCAAGACCATGCCCGTCACCGTGTTCATGTCGTCGATGCCGGAAATGGTCGCATCGATTCCCCCGAGGACACCACCCGCGCTGACCACCGACCAGAGGCCGAAGACGATGACGATCCCGACGAGGAGGACGAGGTAGTACACGACCGTGAGCAGGACGACGAGCAGCGGTTTGAACCAGCGATGCCCGGGCAGGTCCCGCAGCAGACGGATATAGCCCGAGGGAGGTCTCCTACCGTTGGCAAGCTCTCCTGGGGCAGCCCGGGAACTCCGGGCTCTGCGGGTCGCACTGTCGGTCGTCGGCGAGGTTGCGTTCATGCCCTCCATCGTTCCCGGCTGCAGTCCTCCCTGACATCAGCCATCGGCACGACCGTTTTCATCCTTTCGGGCGACCCCGCCGAGGTGGCCGCCCGGGTATCGTCGAATCGTGCCCATCCGCAACCGCCGCCACCGCCTCATCCGCGCCGTCATCTGGACCGCGGTCTGCTTTGCCATCGGGGCACTGATCTTCATCACCCTCGCAGGCGTGATCGTCGGCGATCCGAACCCCTCCCCGAGCGACGAGGCCGTCCGGTTCGGAGAGATGACCATCCACTTCGTCTTCGGACTTCTCGCTCTCGTCTGCCTGCCGTTCGTCCTCTTCCTCGACGGCCGCACGGTCCCGCGGTCGACTCTCTCCCCCAAGGTGCTCGCCGCGGAGAAGCTGCGCGGATACCTTAACGACAGCGGACGCGGCGGCGAGTCGTTCCTCGATCGCGACGGTTCAGTCGAAACCCTGCAGAGGCGCACCGGCGGCTGGATCCCGATCACGGTCGGCCTGGTCGGCATCGTCGCCGGCATGATCGGCAGTCTCGGCCTCGCCGCGGCATCGGTCCTCGTCATCTCGCTGTCCGCTCGGCGGAGCTGGGTGCTCTCCGGGGCCGTTCTCGCCACAGCGACCCTCGCACTGGCCGCCAGCTATGTGCTCACCCCGATGAGTCTCGGCGGCTTCGACCTGCTCATCTTCATCGTCAACAGCGTCTTCATTTCGATCCTCATCGTCATCGGCGTCATCCGCGGAGCTCGCGAGCAGGGGCTCATCGACACTGCCGCGCAGACGCTGCTGCGCGATCGGTCCCGACAGGACCGCGCGATCGCCGAGGTGCGCCGCAGCATCGCCCGCGACATGCACGATTCCCTCTCCCACCATCTCAGCGTCATCGCGATGTACTCCGGCGCCCTGTCCGTGCGGCAGGACCTCGACCCGGATGCGGTGCGCGAGAGCGCGAAGCTCATCGCCGCCAGCGCCCGCCGGTCGGGAGTCGAGCTGCGGGAGGTGCTCACCATGCTGCGCGGCGACGACCAGGGCACGGTCGTCGACCCCGACCTCGACCGCCTCGTCAGCGGTCGCACCGACACCGTCGACCTCGCCTACCGGGCACCGCTGTCGGCCCAGGCACTCGAGCGTCTCGGCGGACTCGAACGCACCACGGTCTATCGCTTCGTCCAGGAGGCGATCACGAACACCGTCAAGCACGCACCGGGTCAACGGGTCCAAATCACCGTTTCCGCAGATGAGAGCCCTGAGACTCTCGTTCTCACCGCCCGCAACCGGCTCGGGACCGCCTCGGCCGGGGCCGGAAGACAGCCGCCGCAGCTCTCGCCGGCCGCCGGATCCGGGCTCGGCCTCCTCGGTCTGCGCGAGCGGATGGAGGCGATGGGAGGACAGCTCACCGTCGAACGCGGCAGCGAATTCGTCCTCCGCGCCCGCATTCCGGCCCCCGGCCTGCCGACCGACCCGGCCGGCTCCCCGACCGACCCCGCTGAGTCCCCGACCGACGACGCTAGAGAATCAACCGACGCCGCAGACGTGCAGGCGAAGACCACCGACGGCGTCACGCTCCCCGACCGCCCAGCTACCGATCCCACCGAGGAGCGCCCGTGACGATCCGGATCATCATCGCCGACGACGAATCGCTCATGCGCTCGGGTCTGCGCCTCCTCCTCGGCGCGGCCCCCGACATCGACATCGTCGCCGAGGCGGCCAACGGCGAAGAGGCCATCGCCCTGACCAGGGAGTTCACCCCCGACCTCGTTCTCATGGACCTGCGCATGCCCGTCATGGACGGCCTCGAGGCCACGCGCACGCTGATGGCGCAGGCAGCGCACCCGGAGGTCCTCGTGCTCACCGCGTTCGGCACCGACGACTTCGTGCTCCGGGCGCTCAGCGCGGGCGCCGCCGGCTACCTCCTCAAGGACACCCCGCCCGATGAGCTCATCCACGCCGTGCGCGCGGCCGCCGGGGGCACGAGGACACTCTCACCGGGGGTCGTCGATTCACTCCTCGACCGTTCGGGCACCACCGGTTCGACGGCCGGCCTGACCTGGGGAGACGGTGGACGTGAGGACCGTGATCCGCTCGCGGTCCTGACCGCCCGGGAACGTCAGATCGCCGAGGCGGTCGCCCAGGGGATGACGAATGCGCAGGTCGCGCGGTCGCTGTTCGTCTCCACGGCGACGGTGAAGACCCATCTGGCCCGGATCTTCGACAAACTCGAGGTGAGCACCCGCGTGCAGCTCGCGCTCCTCGTCAACGACTCACAGTGACCGACCCCAAGCGCGAACAGGCCGCCCCGCGACGATGCGCGGGACGGCCTGTTCGGTGCTGTCGGCCGGCTCAGCTCACTTCGGGGCCATGCGGATCGCGCCGTCGAGGCGGATCGTCTCCCCGTTGAGCATGGGGTTGGCCACGATCGACTCGACGAGCTGCGCGTACTCGGCCGGCTTGCCCAGCCGGGCCGGATGGGGCACGGACTTACCGAGCGATTCCTGCGCCTCGGCGGGCAGGCCGGCCATCATCGGGGTCTCGAAGATCCCGGGGGCGATCGTGACGACGCGGATGAGGGAGGCGGCGAGCTCGCGGGCCATCGGCAGGGTCACGGCGGCCACCGCGCCCTTCGACGCCGAGTAGGCGATCTGCCCGATCTGACCGTCGAAGGCCGCGACCGAGGCGGTGTTGACGATGACGCCGCGCTCCTCGCCCACAGGCTCCTCCTGCTGCATCGCGGCGGCGGCGAGGCGGCAGACGTTGACGGTGCCGACGACGTTGATCGCCATGACCTTGGTGAACGCCTCGAGGGGCAGCGGGCCCTTCTTCGACACGAGCTTGCCCGGCGTCGCGACGCCCGCGCAGTTGACGACGACGCGCAGGGCGCCGAGGCCGGTGGCAGTGTCGACGGCGGCCTGGACCTGGGCTTCGTCGGTGACGTCGGCTGCGACGAAGTGCGCGCGGTCGCCGAGTTCGGCTGCCACCTGTTCCCCCACCTCGGCGTTGAGGTCGACCATGACGACCTGGGCACCGGCGGCCAGCAGGCGTTCGGTGGTGGCGCGGCCGAGCCCGGAGGCTCCGCCGGTGACGAGGGCGACGGTGTCGGTGAGTTCCAAGGGTGTCCTTCGCTTCGGGGGTCTCGGTCAGGGCCGCCGAGGTGGGCGCAGCGCTGAGCGATCGTTCACTGGCATGACTCTATCGCAGGGGTGTCGCCCAGATCACAGCGGGTGCGCGAGCACCGCGGACACGACGCAGCCCGCCTGCCGAGGAGGCAGACGGGCTGGGATCGGTCAGCGCCTGCGGGCGCGTAACGTCAGCAGGCGCGGAACTTCGGCTCAGACGGTGACGGCCTCGGAGCCTTCGCGCACGCCCTTGAGGGCTCCGCCCCAGGCGACGAGGTCGTCGACCATCGAGGCGAACGGGGCGGCGGACACCTCGGTGGGGGTGAAGGCGCCGTCGGTGACGTCGGTGAAGATGCTGAAGGAGGCCTGGTCGCGGACGACGGCGACCTTGTAGTTGGCGAGGATGTGGCGCAGGTGCTCGGCTGCGCGCACACCCTTGTCGGCACCGTAGTTGACGATGCCGGCGACCTTGTGGTTGAACTCGGTGGCGACGAAGTCGAGGGCGTTCTTCAGGGAACCGGAGATCGAGTGGTTGTACTCGGGGGTGACGAAGATGAACGCGTCGAACTCGTCGAGCTTCGCGCCCCACGCCTTGGTGTGGGCGTTCTGGTACATCTTCGCGCCGGCGGGAACGACCTCGTCGAGGAGGGGCAGGTCGAACTCGCCGAAGTCGACCACCTCGGCGCGGATGTCGTCACGCCCGGCCAGCTGCGCGTCCACCCACGAGACGATCTGAGGGTTGAGGGCCTGGGGGCGGGAGGTGCCGGGGATGATCGCGATGTTGAGCATATGCGTCCTTCGTTCGGTGTCGGTGTGCCGACGATCCTCGTCGTCGGCCGTGCGGGTGCCCGCGGTGCTTCACCGCATGGCACATTCGTGCCAACCTGATTGAATCTTTGATCATTCCGCCTCGGTGGGGTGACGCTCACCACACCGCCGATCTGCGGTATCGTCGAGGGGCAAGTGAAAGAATGTTCGATCCCCGACGAATGTGGAGTGAGGTCACCGTGAGAGCGACGAACGGGCGCAACAACATCCTCCGCTCAGCTCGGGACACGTTCGCGACGAAGGGCTTCGACGGCGCCTCGATCCGCGACATCGCGCAGGCGGCCGGGCTGAGCCTCTCGGCCCTCTACTACTACTTCCCGTCGAAGCAGGAAGCGCTCTACGAGCTCGTCCACACCGCGTACACGTGGTACATCGACCATTCCCGTGCCGTCGTCGCCGAGGTGGGCGACGATCCCGTCGACCAGCTCGCCGTGTCCGTGCGCTACCTCTCGCGGTACCGGATGGCCAACGTCTCCGTGTCCACGGTGCTGCTGCGCGACACCGAACGCCTCGACGGTGAGAATGCGGCCCGGATCAAGACGCTGCAGCGCGAGGCCCGCGCGGTCCTCGGCGACATCATCGAGGCCGGCATCGCCTCGGGTGCGTTCCGAGTCGGCCACGCGCAGCTGGCGACGCGGGCGATCCTCTCGATCTGCAATTCGCTGTCGATCTGGTTCCGTCCCGGCGGCGAACTCGAATCCGACCAAATCGAACGCGAATTCACCCTCTACGCGATGCGCATCGTCGGCATCGACGCCGATACGGCCGAACTCGACCGCCTGCTCGCCCTGCCCGTCAACGAGGCGGGCATGCTCGACTTCATCGCCGAAGGCAAGTAGCCGCTCACTTCACCCGACGTCGCAAACTCGACCCGGCGCCGCATCCCATTTGCGACGTCGGGTCGAGTTAGCGGGAGGTCAGCCCGCGGCGGCGCGCAGTTCGCGAGCCAGTTCGCGTCGCTTCGCCTGCTCGACCGGGTCGGGCACGGGCAGGGAGGCGATGAGCCGCTTCGTGTAGGCGTTGCTCGGCGCCCCGAGCACCTGCTCGCCCGTGCCCTCCTCGAGCAGCCTGCCGTGGAAGAGCACGCCGATGCGATCGGAGAGCATGTCGACGACGGCGAGGTCGTGGCTGATGAACAGCGCCGCGAAGTCGAAGCGGTTCTGCAGCTCGACGAAGAGCTCGAGCACCTTCGCCTGCACCGAGACATCGAGCGCCGAGGTCGGCTCGTCGGCGATGAGCAGTTCGGGATCGAGCGCGAGCCCACGCGCCAGTGACGCCCTCTGCCGCTGCCCGCCCGAGAGCTCGTGCGGGTAGCGCCCGGCGTACTCGGCCGGCAGTTGCACCGAGTCGAGCAGCTCGAGCACCCGCGTCTGTCGATCGCGCGCGCTCATCTCCGTCCGGTGGATCGCGAAGGGCTCCGCGATGCACTCGCCGATCGTCAGGTGCGGGTTGAATGACGCCGCCGGATCCTGGAAGACGAACCCGATGCGCTTGCGGATCGACCGGAACGACCGCTCCTTGAACCCGACCATCTCGTGCCCGAGCACGGAGAGGCTGCCGCCGCTGGCCCTGGTCAGGCCCGCGATGGCGCGCCCGATCGTCGTCTTGCCCGAGCCCGATTCGCCGACGAGCCCGTAGACCTCGCCCGCCTTGATCTCGAAGCTCACCGACTTCACCGCGTGGAAGTCCGGCCGTCCGAGCCCGCCCGGGTAGACGATGTCGAGACCGTCCGCGACGACGACAGCTTCCCTCGCCGAGGCGGTGCCCCGGTCCGCATCCAGCGCCGCCTCGTCCGCGTCCCTCCCCGAGGCGGTCGCCCGGGCCGTGTCATCGGCAGGTCCAGCCTCGTCGGTTGCCCCGGCAGTCCCCGCCGCAGACGACGCAGCAGACGACTCCGCCGCGGCCTTCCGGCTGCCTGCGACGGTCGAGCCGAGTTTCGGCACGGCCGCGAGCAGGTCCTTCGTGTACTGCTCCTTGGGATCGCTGAAGAGCGTGCCCACAGGTGAGACCTCGATGAGGTCCCCGCGGTACATCACGGCCACCCGGTCGGCGAGGTCGGCGACGACGCCCATGTTGTGGGTGATGAGGACGATCGCCGTCCCTGTCCGGTCCCGCAGGTCGCGGAGCAGGTCGAGGATCTCGGCCTGCACGGTTACGTCGAGCGCGGTGGTCGGCTCGTCGGCGACGATGAGCTTCGCCCCGAGGGCGAGCGCCATGGCGATGACGATACGCTGCTTCTGCCCGCCGGAGAACTGGTGCGGGTAGTAGTCGAAGCGGTTCTTCGCATCGGGGATGCCGACCTGCTCCATCGCCGCGACGACCTTGTCCTTGAGCTCGGCCTTGCTCGCCTTCGGATGGTGGGCGCGCAGTCCCTCGGCGATCTGCCAGCCGACGGTGAACACGGGGTTGAGCGCGGTCGATGGCTCCTGGAAGACCATCGCCACGTCCGAGCCGCGCATGTGCCGCAGCTGCTCGGCGGAGACGGTGAGGACGTTCTTGCCCGAGAGCATGACGGCCCCGCCGCGCTGCGCGGTCCCCGGGAGGAGCCCGAGGATGCTGCGCGCGGTCACAGTCTTGCCCGAGCCGGATTCGCCGACGATCGCGAGCACTTCGCCCGGCCGCACGGACAGGCTGACCTCCTTGACGGCGTGCACCTCACCGGCGTCGGTGGAGAACGTCACGTCGAGGTTGTCGACCTCGAGGATCGGGCCCGACCCCGTGGAATCGCGCCCGGCCCGGTCGTCGCCCGCCCCAGCAGGCCCGGCCTCCACGGACCCGGCCCCAGCGGACCCGGTCTCCGCGGGCCCCACCTCGGCGTTCATATCTTCAGCCTGTGGATTCGTCCATGCGCTCATGCCGCAGCCTTCCTGTCCCTGGCGCCCGCGGCGCCGGCCTTCGTCTTCGCCTTCCTGCGCACGCGCAGACGCGGGTCGTTGAGGTCGTTCATCGACTCCCCGACCAGCGTGATGCCGAGGACGGTGAGGACGATCGCGAGCCCCGGGAACACCGAGGTCCACCACACGCCGCTGGTCACGTCCGGCAGTGCCTTGTTGAGGTCGTAGCCCCATTCCGCCGCCGAGGTGGGTTCGATGCCGAAGCCCAGGAACCCGAGTCCGGCGAGGGTGAGGATCGCCTCGGAGGAGTTGAGGGTGAAGATCAGCGGCAGGGTGCGCGTGGCATTGCGGAAGATGTGCTTGCCGATGATCCGGGTCTTCGAGGCGCCGAGGACGATCGCCGATTCGACGAACGGTTCGGCCTTGAGCCGCAGCGTCTCCGCGCGCACGACGCGGAAGTACTGCGGGATGAAGACGACCGTGATCGAGAACGCCGCCGCCGCGATGCCGCCCCACGCGCTCGACCGTCCTCCGGAGATCGCGATCGCCATGACGATCGCGAGCAGCAGGGTCGGGAATGCGTAGACGGCGTCGGCGATGACGACGAGGATCCGGTCGAGCCAGCCGCCGAGGTAGCCGGAGATGAGGCCGAGGATGACCCCGGCGAAGAGGGAGGCGACGACGGCGACGACGATGACGGCGATCGCGGTCTGCGCACCCCACACGACACGGGAGAAGACATCGTATCCGCCGACCGTGGTGCCCCAGATGTGTTCGGCGCTCGGGGGCTGGGTGGCTCCGAAGTTCCCATCCGAGGTGCCGAGCTGGTTGAAGCCGTAGGGGGCGATGAGCGGAGCGAAGATCGCGCAGATGAGCACGATCCCGCAGAGCACGAGCCCGGTGACGAGCATGCCGCGCTGCAGGCCGACGGACTGGCGCAGGTGGGAGACGATGGGCAGCCGCGAGAACCACGACTTCTTCGCCTTCTCGTCGAGCACCACGGCGGGCACACCGGAACCGGGGGCCGCCTCGGCGAAGTCCTGGGTGGGAGTCTCAGTGTTCTCGGACATCAGTACCTCACTCGGGGGTCGATGAAGGCGGCGATGACGTCGACCAAGAAGTTCGTGAACGCCACGATGACGGCGAGGAAGACGACGATGCCCTGGACGGCGACGAAGTCGCGGGCGGTGAGGTACTCAGCGAGTTTGAAGCCGATGCCCTTCCACTCGAACGTCGTCTCCGTGAGCACCGCACCGGCGAGCATGAGGGCGATCTGCATGCCCATGACCGTGATGATCGGGATGAGCGCCGGCCAGTAGGCGTGCTTGGTCACGAGACGGAACTCGGAGATCCCGCGTGACCGGCCGGAGTCGATGTACTGCTGGCCGAGCGTGCCGATGAGGTTCGTGCGCACGAGGCGGAGGAAGACGCCGGCGGTGAGGATGCCGAGCGCGATCGCCGGGAGCACCGCGTGGGCGAGGACGTCGCCGAGGACCTCGATGTTGCCGATGCGGATCGCGTCGACGATGTAGAGCCGGGTCGGGTTGACGACGCCGGACATGATGTACTCCGTCTCCGTCGTGCCGCGGCCGGCCACCGGGAGGATCGGGAAGTAGACGCCGAAGATGAGTTTGAGGATCATGCCGGCGAAGAACACGGGCGTCGCATAGCCGAGGATCGCGAGGATGCGCAGCGCCGCATCGGGGGCCTTGTCGCGCTTGTAGGCGGCGAGCATGCCCAGCGGGATGCCGATGACGAAGGCGACGATGAGGGCGTAGAAGACGAGTTCGACGGTGGCCGCACCGTAGTTGAGGATCACCTCGGTGACGGGCCGGCCGTCGGAGACCGTGGTGCCGAAGTCACCGCGGAGCAGATTGCCCATGTACTCGAAGTACTGGACGAGGATGGGCCGGTCGTAGCCGGCGGCGTGGACGCGTTCGGCGAGCTGGGCCTGGGTGAGCCGGCCGCCGAGGGCGGCGGTGATCGGGTCGCCGGTGATCCTCATGAGGAAGAACACCAGGGTGGTGAGAATGAAGATGGTCGGAATGATGAGGAGGAAGCGGATGAGGACGTAGCGTCCCAGACCGCCTCCCGAGGACTTCTTCACCGCGGCGGTCGGTTCGGCCGCCTCGGGTTGGCTGATGGCTGCAGACATGGTTCCTTCAGGTGTCGTCTCTGGGGTTCGCGCCCGCACGGCAGCGTCCGGGACGGCTCACCGGGCTCGGTGGGCGTCCCGACTGCGGGGTGCGCACGCACCACGAGGTGCAGGTGATCGCTCACCTGCACCTCGTGTCGGCGGTCAGCTGGCTGATCGCCTCGGCCGGGCCTCGACCGGTGCGCCGGTCGGGGGCTCAAGCCTGTGTGCGCTCACTTGCTCAGCAGCGCCAGACGGAACTGGAACGCGGGGTCGAGGGTCTCCGAGACACCCTTGACGTCCTTGCCGGCGACCGCGATCTGGTTGCCCTGGAGCAGCGGCAGCGTCGGCAGTTCCTCGGCCAGCTGGTTCTGCAGGGTCTCGATCGCCTTCGCGCGTTCGCCCTTGTCGGCAATCGACGCCTGGTCGGTCAGCTCCTTGTTGATCTTGTCGTCACGGAAGTGGTTGCCGAGGAAACTCGGGGTCTCATCCGTGTCGTAGAAGAACGGCACGAGGTAGTTGTCGGCGTCCGAGTAGTCGGGGAACCAGCCGAGCTGGTACATCGGGTAGACGTCGGCGGTGCGGTCCTTCGAGTACTGCACCCATTCGGTCGACTGGAGGTTGACCTTGAACAGTCCGGTCTTGTCCAGCTGGTCCTTGATCAGCGCGTACTCCTCGCCGGAGGAGGGGCCGTAGTGATCGGGGTTGTACTGGAGGTTGAGGTCGACCGGGGTCTGCACGCCGGCATCCTCGAGCGCCTTCTTCGCCTTCTCGACGTCCGCACCGCCCTGACCGTCGCCGTAGGCGGACTTCAGCGATTCGTTCGCGCCGGGCAGTCCGTCGGGGACGAAGGAGTACAGCGGGGTGTACGTGTCCTTGTAGACCTGCTTCGCGATCGCCTGGCGGTCGACCGAATCGGCCATCGCCTGACGCACGGCCAGCGCCTTCTTCTCGTCCGGGGTGTCGGTCTTCGCACCGAAGGGCATCGTGTCCATGTTGTAGACGATGTAGCGGATCTCGCCGCCGGGGCCCTTGTGGACGGTGAGGTCCTTGTTCTTGCCGAGGTCCTCGATGTCGGTGGCGGACAGCGAACGCCAGGCCACGTCGATCGTGCCCTTTTCGACGTCGAGCTTCATGTTGTTCGCGTCCGAGTAGTACTTCATCTGCACCGTGTCGGTCTTCGCAGGCTCCAGGTAGCCCTGGTAGTCCGGGTAGGCCTTGTACGTGAGCAGCTCGTTGAACTTGAAGCCGTCGATCGTGTACGGACCGGCGAACGCCTTGCCGTCGACGATCTCCTGGTCCGGGGTGAGCTTGTCCGGGGAGAAGACGTCCTCATCGACGATCGGTCCCGCCGCCGAGGCGAGCACGCCCGGCCAGGTCTGGTCGTTCTCCCGCTTGAGGTTGAAGACGACCGTCTGGTCGTCGGGGGTCTCGACCGATTCGAGCCCGCCGAGGAGGGACGACGGTCCGTTGGGATCCTGGATCTTGATCTGGCGGTCGAAGGAGAACTTCACATCCGAGGAGGTCAGTTCGTTGCCGTTGGCGTATTTGAGGCCGTCCTTGAGCTTGACCTCGTACTTCTTCGGCTCCGTGAAGTCCGCGGACTCCGCGATCGACGGGTTGAGCTCGGCGGTGCCGGGCTTGTAGGCGAGGATGAACGGGTAGACCTGCTGTTCGACGAACGAGGTTCCGTTGTCGTAGGCGCCCGCCGGGTCGAGCTTCGTCACCTTGTCGGTGGTTCCCACCGTGAGCATGCCCCCGTCCTCGCCGCCGCCTCCACCGCCGGTGGTCGAGGTCGAGCATGCCGAGAGAAGCAGAGCGCCGGCCGCAGCGATGGCAGCGGCCTTGATGCCAGTTCGACGTTTCATCGTGTTCCTGTTCTTTCACAAGTGCTCTCCGTGTCGTCTTTGCTCGGAGAGATCCGGATCACATCATACGGATTCCGTCCCAGATAGTGAACCAGACCACAGTGAATGGTTGATTCTGAAACCGTTTCGCAACCTCGACTTCCGCGAATCGGCGGGCCTCACCGGCGAATTTGCGTCCCAGCTCACAATCGGCTTCACTTATGAGGTGGCTCACAGGCAAGCCACAACCTTCTCTTGGAGTGGGTGCCTCACGACCGGTGTCCGAACAGTCGGATTCGCGGGTCGTCGCGCAGCCGGGAATCCACGCACAAACGAACGATTGGAACAACGTGTCCGCAGTCATCGAATGGCTCAACGGGATCATCTGGTCCTCTTGGCTTGTCTACCTCTGCCTCGGCGCAGGCGTCTACTTCACGATCCGGTCGCGTGCCGTCCAGATCCGCAAGATCAAGTCGATCTTCACCCAGATGTTCCGCGGCAAGAGCTCCGAGGACGGCGTGTCCTCGTTCCAGGCGCTCTCGATGTCCCTGGCCGGACGCGTCGGCGTCGGCAACATCGCCGGCGTGGCCACCGCGATCGGCTTCGGCGGCCCCGGTGCCGTCGTGTGGATGTGGATCTCGGCCCTCCTCGGCGCCTCGACCTCCTACGTCGAGTCGACCCTGGGTCAGACGTACAAGGAGAAGGACCCCAAGACCGGTGAGTACCGCGGCGGGCCGGCCTTCTACCTCGAGAAGGCCTACCAGCTCACCCGCTTCGGCAAGTTCTTCAAGGTCTACGGCTTCATCTTCGCCGCCGTCACGGTGCTCGCGATGTCGTTCCTCCTGCCCGGCGTCCAGTCGCGCGCCATCGGCGGTGCGGTGACGAACGCCTGGAACCTGCCCACCTGGGTCACGGCACTCGCTCTCGTCGTCATCATGGCCTTCATCGTCATCGGCGGCGTCAAGCGCATCGCCCACTTCGCCTCGCTCGCCGTGCCGTTCATGGCGATCATCTACATCCTCGCGGCGATCGCGGTCACCTTCATCAACGCCGACCAGATCGTGCCCGTCATCGAGCTGATCTTCAAGTCCGCGTTCGGTGTCGACACCAGCTCGGAGGCTGCCTTCGGCGGCATCATCGGCCTCGCCGTCCAGTGGGGCGTCCAGCGCGGCATCTACTCCAACGAGGCCGGTCAGGGCACCGGTCCCCATGCCGCTGCCGCCGCCGAGGTGTCCCACCCGACCAAGCAGGGCCTCGTCCAGGCCGGCTCGGTCTACATCGACACCCTCTTCGTGTGCTCGGCCACGGCCTTCATGATCCTCTCCACCGGCATGTACCGGGTGCTCAGCCCCGAGGGTGAGATCATCGGCTCCGGTCGCGGACAGCTCGCCGAGGCGCTCGAGACGACTCCCGGTGAGGGATGGCCGCAGTCGGGTCTCGACTCGATGATCCCGGGCATCGGCGGCAGCTTCATCGCCGTGTCGATCTTCCTCTTCGCGCTGACGACGATCGTCGCCTACTACTACATGGCGGAGACGAACCTCGTCTACCTGCTCGGCAAGCTGAAGAACCCCATGTACCTGACCATCGGCACGCGGGCTCTCCAGGTGCTCATCCTCATCGCCGTGGCCATCGGCGTGATGAACGACAACCCCAGCGATGCGTGGGCGCTCGGCGACATCGGCGTCGGTGCCATGGCGTGGCTGAACATCGTCGGCATCCTCATCCTCCAGCAGCCGGCCTTCAAGCTGCTGCGGGACTTCGAACGCCAGCAGAAGCTCGGGCTCGACCCCGAGTTCGATCCGCAGGCGCTCGGCATCAAGAACGCCACGTTCTGGGAGGAGCGCTGGGCGAAGATGAAGGCCGGCGAGCACGTGCCGCAGGGCTGATGCTGCACCGCTGCGGCTGCGTGGCTAGGGCTGCACGGCTGAGGTTGCACGGCTAGGGTTGCACGGCTGTGGCCGGGCAGCAGCACGAACGACGAGGTCCGGGACAATGGCGTCCCGGACCTCGTGCCATTCACCCGCGAGGGCACGACTCACCTGCGAGGGCACCACCACCCCGGGGTCAGGACCGCCTTGGCGTCGATGCCCTCCGCCCGCCTCCATCACGACCGCCTCGGCGTCGCTGCCCTCCGCCCACCTGCAGCTCGAACGGCGGTGACGGTGATTCTCATCTTTGGAATGTTCACCACACTCAGCGTCACCGACGGCATGTTGTCTGGGCGTATGGATTTTCGTTGACGCTGAGGCAACATGCCGCGTGAGGTGATGGAGGGCATGGACACGACAGCACATATCACCGCAGTTCGCCGGAATCCCGCCTCGCGGCTCCATCACTCATCGATGATCACGCTCACGCTTGGTGCGAGCCTGGCTCTGGGGCTCGGCCTGTGTTGGAGCATGATCTCGATCCGCTCGCTGCAGGCGGCCGACAGCAGTTGGCTCGCGGTCACCGACGCGTGGTGGTCGTGGGCGCTCATGCTCGTCGCCGCCGCGCTCATTCCGGCCCCCACCTGGGGCAGGATCGGCAACACCCTGATCGCGGGAGGGTCTGCGGTCACTGTCTATTACGTCATCAAAGCCCAGTGGGCGATCGGATATCCGGGAAGCTCTCGCGGTTTTGCGACCTACTTCCAGGCCGACAGCTTCCTTCTCTATCTCCTCGCCGTGATCGTCGCGGCGCCTGCGCTCGGGGGCATCGTCGGCGGCGTGTCCGCAGCGCTGCGCCGACGCTGAACTGCGACTTCTGGACCCTGAGTGTCGATCTGCGAGCGAAGAATCGACACTCAGGGTCCAGTAGTCACTCGGCATTGCGCCGATGCCGGGCTGCGGTGTTCAGCCACCGGGAGTCAACCAGGCAGGAGCGGCCTGACCGCTCCGCCACGTCCTCCCAATGGAAGAATCTTTCCATTTATGTCTCAGATGATGGCTGAAATGTGTCTTTTCTCCGCATCTGCGGATACCTTGGGTCCATGAAGAAATGCATCGTCGCCCTGTGCACCGTCGCACTGCTCACCCTCAGCGCCTGCTCGACAGGCTCAGCGTCGTCCGGCGATTCCGCCGACTCGAACGAGAAGACCACGCTCACCGTCTTCGCCGCCGCCTCTCTCACCGAGGTGTTCGACGAGATCGCGACCGAGTTCAAGAAGACCGAACCGAACACCGACGTGACGTTCTCCTTCGCCGGTTCCTCGGACCTCGTCTCGCAGATCACCGAGGGCGCCCCCGCCGACGTCATCGCCACCGCCGATGAGAAGACGATGGACGGGCTTGCCGGCGACGGTCTCCTCGCAGGCGACCCGGAGATCTTCGCGTCGAACACCCTCACCCTCGCAGTGGCCCCGGGCAACCCGAAGAAGATCAGGACCTCGAAGGACTTCGCGGGCAACGACCTCGTCGTCTGCGCCCCGCAGGTGCCGTGCGGCGCAGCCACCGAGAAGTGGGCGAAGCAGAACGACGTCACCCTCGACCCGGCGAGCGAGGAGAACTCGGTCACCGACGTGCTCGGGAAGGTGAGCGCGGGCCAGGCGGATGCGGGGATCGTCTACGTCACCGATGTCGCCCGCGCCGACGGCTCGGTCGAACAGGTCGACCTCGACGGGGCCGACAAGGTCGTCAACCAGTACCCGGCCGCGACCGTCAAGGCAAGCGAGAACCAGGAGCAGGCTGACGCCTTCGTCACGTTCCTCCGGTCCGACGCGGCCGTGAAGCTGCTCACGGACGCGGGATTCTCCACCCCGTGAACCGGGGCACCTTCTCCACCCCGTGAACCGGGGCACCTTCTCCACCCCATGAGCCCGGGCGCCGACAACCATGTTCGGGCAGGCGTTTTCAGGACGCGCAGTGTCGATTCTGAGCTCAGTGATCGACACTGAGCGTCCTCGACTCGGCAGCCGCCGACCTCCCACGGGCGCATCGCCGCGACCACTCGCGTTAGACCGTCCGAACGTCGACGGGCCCCGCACTGCTGACCTGCAGTGCGGGGCCCGTCGAGGC
The DNA here is from genome assembly GCF_038429965.1 of Brevibacterium ammoniilyticum. Classification (NCBI taxonomy): domain Bacteria; kingdom Bacillati; phylum Actinomycetota; class Actinomycetes; order Micrococcales; family Brevibacteriaceae; genus Brevibacterium; species Brevibacterium ammoniilyticum. The sequence continues at coordinate 129,272 of NZ_BAABNP010000009.1, read as the reverse complement.
TCAGTGCCCGGAGATCACTTCACGCTCGTGCCTGCAGAGCCGAGGTTCTCGCAGGCCTCGACGACGCGTGCGGCCATGCCCGCCTCGGCGGCCTTGCCGTACGCACGCGGATCGTACTCCTTCTTGTTGCCCACCTCGCCGTCGACCTTGAGCACGCCGTCGTAGTGGCGGAACATGTGGTCGGCGACGGGACGCGTGAAGGCGTACTGGGTGTCGGTGTCGACGTTCATCTTCACGACTCCGTGGCGGACCGCCTCGGCGATCTCCTCGGCACTCGATCCGGAACCGCCGTGGAAGACGAGGTCGAAGGGCTTGTCCTTGCCGACCTCCTTGCCGACGGCGGCCTGGATCTCGCCGAGCAGCTCGGGACGGAGCTTGACGTTGCCCGGCTTGTAGACGCCGTGGACGTTGCCGAAGGTCAGCGCCGTGAGGTAGCGGCCCTTCTCCCCGGTGCCGAGTGCGCGCACCGTGGCGAGCCCGTCCTCGACGGTCGTGTAGAGCTGTTCGTTGATCTCGTTCTCGACGCCGTCCTCTTCGCCGCCGACGACGCCGACCTCGATCTCAAGGATCGCATGCGCTGCCGCGGCGAGCTCGAGCAGCTCCTCGGCGAGGACGAGGTTCTCGTCGAGAGGCACGGCCGAGCCGTCCCACATGTGCGACTGGAAGTACGGCGCTCCGCCTGCATTGACGCGTTCGGTCGAGGCGGCGAGCAGCGGCTTGACCCACGCTTCGACGGCGTCCTTGGGGGCGTGGTCGGTGTGGAGGGCGATGTTGACGTCGTAGCTCTTGGCCACCTCGGTGGCGAACGCGGAGAACGCGATCGCGCCGCGCACACGGTCCTTGATGGTCGGACCGGAGATGTACTCGGCGCCGCCCGTCGAGAGCTGGACGATCCCGTCCGAGCCCGCCTCGGCGAAACCGCGGATCGCGGCGTTGATCGTCTGCGAGGACGTGCAGTTGATCGCCGGGTAGGCGAAGCCCTGCGACTTCGCCCGGTCGATCATCTCGGCATACACTTCGGGGCTGGCAATGGGCATATGGGCTCCTTGGTCGATGCGGTCGCGGTCAGGTGGTCCCAGCCTACTCGGTCACCTGCCCGCGCCCGAAGGGCCCGCACCGAATTCCCACGTGGTCCACGCCCGACGTTCCCGTCGACCGACGCGCGTCGTTCCCGCTCCGACCGACGCGCGTCGGTCCCGCTCAGTCTCCGAGCGGCGTTCCCGCCCGGTCCCCGCCGCGGTTTCCTTCCCGGGCGGTGCACGTCGTTCCAGCTCGGTCCACGGACGTCCGAGAATGCGCCACCTGAGTCCGAATACGCTAGGCGCATTCGGACTCAACTGGCGCAAACCGAGAGTTCTCCCCTCGCCGAGGTGGGGGTGGGGCCGCCGCCGAGGCGGTCTCCAGGTTCGTTCGTTGCCGTGCCTGGAACCACGCCGCTCCCCCGCGACTTGCCAGTCTGCGGAACCTTGGGGGCGACAATCGCGCCGAGATCACCGGTGAGTGTCCGCAGATCGGCCTGCAACGGGGCGCAGACGCACGACGACGGCCACGTGGAGTTCTCCACGTGGCCGTCGTCCACAGGTGTCCGGGCCGCTGGCGACTCGGGACCGAGCGCCCGGTCCGAGGCCAGAGCTCGGCCGCTCCCAGGCCCAAACCCGAGCGCCCGGACCGCTTGCGCTACTTGTCCTTGCGAAGGTTGAGCTTCCGGGCGGTGTCCCGCAGCCCCTTGCCTTCTTTGCCCTCGCGGCGCGAACCGCCGTCGCGACCCTCGCGACGAGTTTCGCCGTCACCACCGTCCCGACGCGAACCGCCGTCACGCCCCGCGCGCCCGTCGCGATCAGTGTCGTCCCGGCGTCCGGCCTTGTCGCGCTGGCGCTCGAGTAGGCCGCGGCTGCGCGTGATCTGGTAGTCGATGCGCTCGTCGACGATGTCGCCCAGGTACTGGTCGAAGTCGTCGGCGAGGTGCTCGCCCACGGCCCGGTAGGCCGCCGCACGCTCGATCGCCGCGGTGCGCTTGGCCTCCTTCCCGAAGGCCTTGAGCGTCGAGACGCACACGAGGATAAGCACGATGCTGAAGGGCAGTGCCGTGATGAGCGATCCCGCCTGCAGCGCCGTGAGCCCGCCCGCGGTGAGCAGGGCGATCGCCAGTGCACCTTCGAGCAGCGCCCAGAGCACACGCGACCAGATCGGCGGGTTCGGGTGTCCGCCCGAGGCGAGCATGTCGACGACGAGCGAGCCCGAGTCCGAGGACGTGATGAAGAAGATCGCCACGAGGATGATCGCGATGACCGAGAGCACCGAGCCCAGGGGCAGTCCGCCGAGGACGTCGAAGAGCACCCGCTCGGCGACGACGCCCTCCTCGGGATCGACGAGGTCTCCCGCGCCGAAGAGCTGCCGGTAGATGCCCGCGCCGCCCATGACGGAGAACCAGAAGAACCCGACGAGCGAAGGGACGAGGAGGACGCCGGCGATGAACTCGCGGACCGTGCGGCCACGCGAGATGCGGGCGATGAAGACACCGACGAACGGCGCCCACGAGATCCACCAGCCCCAGTAGAACAGGGTCCACGAGGCGTTCCACTTCGCACCCTCCTCGCCGGTGTAGGCACCGATGTCGAAGGTCATGCCGAGCACGTTCGCGAGGTAGACGCCGAGCGATTCGACGAAGTTCTGGAAGAGGAAGAGTGTGGGTCCGAGCACGAGCACCGTGACGAGCAGAAGGCCCGCCAGCGAGAGGTTGATGTTCGAGAGCCACTTGATGCCCGCGCCCACACCCGAGACCACGGAGAACGTGGCGAGCAGGGTGATGATGACGATGAGGATGACGAGGAAGAGGTTGTCGTATTCCCCGACCAGACCGATGTGGGCCAATCCTGCGGAGATCTGCTGCACGCCGAGGCCGAGCGAGGTGGCGATGCCGAAGACCGTGCCGAAGATCGCGACGACGTCGATGAGGTCACCGGCCCAGCCCTTGACGTAGCGGCCGAGCAGCGGTTCGAGGGCCCAGCGGATCGAGAGCGGACGTCCGCGACGGTGGATCGCGTACGCCAGCGCCATGCCGAGCACCGCGTAGAGCGCCCACGGGTGCAGACCCCAGTGGACGAAGGTCTGGGCCATGCCCAGCTGTGCGTTCTCGATCTCACCGCCGGGCCAGCCCGGCTTGCCGCCGGTGGTGGCGAAGGTGAGGGGTTCGGCGACGCCGTAGAAGACGAGTCCGATGCCCATGCCGGCGGCGAAGAGCATCGCGAACCAGGAGAGGATGCCGAACTCGGGTTCGTCGTCGTCCTTGCCGAGTTTGATCCGGCCGTACTTCGAGACGCCGACGACGATCGCGAACGCGACGAACGCACCGACGACGAGCATGTAGTACCAGCCGAGGTCGGCGACGATCCAGGACTGGATGCCGAGGATGGTCTCCCCGGCCCCGGTCGGGAAGACGATCGAGAGCACGGCGACGGCGACGATGACGATGAGCGCGGGCCAGAACACACGCGGGGCGATCATGCCCCGCCCGATCCTCACGCCCTGCCGGCGCAGCTTCTCCGTGATCGCCTCGTCGGAGTCGCCCTCACCGATGTGGAGCTTCTCGGGCAGGTGGAGCCTGACCGGGTCGGGGGCGCCGAAGAGGTAGTGGTTCTGCTCCTCGGGGGTGAGCTCCGAATCGCTGCCGGCCGCGGCGTCCTGGCCGGACCCAGAGTCGGTCGCGGTCTCCTCGTCACCCGGCGGATTTCCCGCCGGATCTGTCTTGTCCACGTGGGAATCAGTCATGGAGTCCTTCATATCGGGTGCCTCTAAACGACTTACCACCTTGCCGTAATACTGAAGAAACATCAACCGAATTCTCATCGCACTGACATGATCGGACCTGCACGTTCAGTACAGTGACGACATGCACGCACATCCGAGATCCCAGGTCAGCTCGCGCACCGGCGTCTTCAGCTGGGCGCTGTGGGACTGGGGTTCGGCGTCGTTCAATGCCGTCATCATCACCTTCGTCTTCACCCCGTATCTGACGAAGGCCGTCGCAAGCTCCGAGGAGTCCGGGTCGGCGGCTCTCGGCTGGTCGATGGCCGCCGCCGGCCTCGTCATCGCCCTCGTCGCCCCGGCCGTGGGCACCCGCGCCGACGCCGGGGGACGGCACAAACTGTGGCTCGGCGTCCACACCGGCATCGTGGTGGCGACGATGTTCGGCCTCTTCTTCGTCCGCGACTCCCCCGCCTACCTGTGGCTGGGTCTGCTCCTCATCGCCGTGGGCAGCGTGTTCTTCGAATTCGCCGAGGTGGCCTACAACGGCATCATGGTCCGCATCTCCACAGCGGACAACGTCGGGAAGGTCTCCGGCTTCGGCTGGGGGATGGGGTATGCGGGCGGTCTCGTCCTCCTCGTCCTCCTCCTCGTCCTCGTCATCCAGCCCGAGGTCGGACTGTTCGGCGCCACCGACGAGGGCGGCCTGCGCTTCCGCATCGTCGCCGCCCTCTCCGCGGCGTGGTTCGCGATCTTCGCGATCCCCGTCCTCATCACCGCGCCCGGTGCGAAGGTCAAGGGCACCTCGGCGGGGCATCCGATCCGGGCGTTCATCGCCGACTATGCCGCCCTCGTCCGCCGCCTCGTGCGCATGTGGCGGACCGAGCATCAGACGCTGAGGTTCTTCATCGCCTCGGCGATCTTCCGCGACGGACTCGCCGCGATCTTCGCGTTCGCCGGGGTCCTCGCCGCCGGCAGCTACGGCTTCTCCGCCGCCCAGATCATCGTCCTCGGCGTGGCTGCGAACGTCGCCGCCGGGGCAGGGGCGATGATCGCGGGATTCTTCGACGACAGGTTCGGGCCGAAACCGGTCATCATCGTGGGCCTCATCGTGATCATCGCCGGCGGCGTCCCGATCATCTTCTCCGCCGAGGCGGGGGTGTTCTGGGCCTGCGCCCTGATCCTGAGCTTCTGCGTCGGCCCCGTCCAGGCCTCGTCGCGGTCGTTCCTCGCCCGCATCACCCCGCCCGAGCGCGCCGGCGAGAACTTCGGCCTCTACGCCACCACGGGCCGCGCCGTGAGCTTCCTCGGTCCGGCGATGTTCGCCCTCTCGATCTCCCTGTTCGGCTTCCAGCGGGCGGGGACGATCGGCATCATCGTCGTCCTCCTCCTCGGTCTGGCCCTCATCATCCCCGTCCGCCCCGACGCGCCGAGGCGGTCGATGGAGGCGATGGCTGGAACGTGATCCAGTCTCCGGGTGAGCACGGCCCCGCCGAGGCGGTCGTGTCGCCGGTCGCGGGCGTGCAGCCAGCCGCTGCCCTCAGTCGCGGGCGAGGAGGTCGTCGATCTGGTTGATCGCGCCCGTGGCGCCCTCGACCATGCCCATCTCGAGCACGGTCCGCAGCCCCTCGACGGTCTCGTAAACGGCGGTGTAGACGGCTTTCGTGCCTCCGCCGTCTGCGGTGAAGGTGTAGGTGTTGGTGCTGCCGGGCAGGGAGTCGACGATCTCGAACGACTCGTCGGCGAAGTAGTCGCGGAAGGCGAAGCTGCGCGGGGCGTCGACGGCTGTGACCTCCCACAGTCCGTAGAACTTCTCTCCTTCGGGGCTCGTCATGAAGTAGGTGACCCGCCCGCCGGGGGTGAGCGAGTGGTCGACGACGGTGGCCGGGTAGGTCGGGGGACCCCAGATCTGCTCGAGCTGCCTGGGGTCGGCATAGACGTCCCAGACGCGTTCGGGGGCCGCGTCGAAGCGGGCGACCATCGTCAGGGTCTTCGTGTCCTCATCGTGGGTGGTCTCGGTTACGGGCATCGTCTCTCCTCACCTCGGCGATCACCGTGATCGCTGTTGCGACGATCCCGGTCGGGTCGTCGTCGTGTCCGGTGCGTCGCCCTCGGCGGATCCGTCGCCCTCGGCGGCGAGCAGCGCGTCGATGCGCTCGACCCTCTCCCGCCATTGGATCTCGAGGTCGCCGAGGAGGTCGCGCACGGTGCGGATCGCCCCGAGATCGGTCCGGGTGACCTGCCGCCTGCCGCTGCGCTGCTTGGTCACGAGCCCGGCTCGTTCGAGCACGGCGACGTGCTTCTGGACGGCGGCGAAGCTCATGTCGTACTTCGCTGCGAGTTCGGACACCGACAACCCCTCGACGAGGGCCCTGGCCACGATGTCGCGCCGGGTCCGATCGGCCAACGCCTGGAACATCGCGTCGACATCGTCATCGAGCTGAGCTGTCATGTCCTCATCCTACAACCGAACGGTTGTACGTCAAGGCCGCGCGGAGAATTCATCGACGCCCCATTGACAGCATGATTGAACACGCGTTTAATATTGAACATGCGTTCAAAGACACCGAAGGACAGCGCCGCACCGACCCGCGCTCCGAACTCCTCGCCCGAGACGGCGAAGAGGATCCTCGACGCGGCGATCGACGAGTTCTCCGCACACGGGTTCCAGAAGACGACCGTGCGCGGCATCGCCGCCGCGGCAGGGGTCTCCCCCGGCCTCGTCATCCACCACTTCGGGTCGAAGGAGGGCCTGCGCACCGCGTGTGACGACCACGTCTTCGAGGCCATCACGGCGAAGAAGGCCGAGAACGCCGGGTACCGGGTCATGGCCGTGCAGATGATGTTCGACGATCCCACGATGACCACGTACGTCGACTACCTCCTCAAGTCGCTGCTCGAACCCACCGAGCACGGCCAGCGCTACTTCGACCACTATGTCGACCTCGTCGAGTCCTACATCGTCGAGGGCTTCGCCGGCTATGAGTTCCGGCGCAGCGAGGACACCCGCGGGCAGGCGGCGATGCTCGCCGTCATGGCCCTCGCCCCGGCGATGCTGAGCAGGCGGCTCGAAGCGAACCTCGGCACCGCCGACGTCGCCTCGACGATGACCCGCCTCGCCCCACACCTGCTCGACCTCTACACGGGCGGCGTCATCGCCTCGGCGCCGGAGCCCGCCGGTCCGCCAGGCGGCGCCGCTCCGACCCCACCGACATTCTCAGCACACGAGACAGGAGAGGACCCATCATGACTGTTCAGACGTCCACCGCACCCGCACACTCAGCAGCGACCGCCTCGGCGGCCATCGAGCTCGACGGGGTGGTCAAGACCTACGGGAGGGTGCGCGCCCTCGACGGACTCGACCTCACCGTCGCCCGCGGCGAGGTCCACGGCTTCCTCGGCCCCAACGGCGCCGGCAAGTCGACGACGATCCGGATCCTCCTCGGGATCCTCCGGCACGATCAGGGCCGGGTCAGCCTCCTCGGCGAGGATCCGTGGAAGAAGGCGGTGTCGCTGCATCGGCGGCTCGCGTATGTGCCCGGCGATGTCGAACTCTGGCCGGGCCTGACCGGCGGGGAGGCGATCGACCTGTTCTCGCGGCTGCGCGGCGGCGTCGACACGGCGAAGCGGGACGAGCTCATCGAGCGCTTCGACCTCGACCCGCGGAAGAAGGGCCGGACGTATTCGAAGGGCAATCGGCAGAAGGTCGCGCTCATCTCCGCCCTCGCCTCGGACGTCGACCTGCTCCTCCTCGACGAGCCCACCGCGGGTCTCGACCCGCTCATGGAGGCGGTGTTCCAGGAGTGCATTCGTGAGGAGAAGGACCAGGGGCGCACGGTGCTGCTCTCGAGTCACATCCTCGCCCAGGTCGAGGCGCTGGCCGATCGGGTCTCGATCATCCGTGCCGGCCGCAATGTCGAGACCGGGGCGCTGTCGGACCTGCGCCACCTCTCGCGCACCACGGTGACCGTCCAGGTCGTCAAGGACATCCCTGAGCTGACCACGATGCCCGGTGTCCACGACCTCGTCCGCGAGGGACCGCAGCTGCACTTCAGCGCCGACACCGCGCAGCTGCCGGGAATCATGCGGGCGCTCGGCGATCACGACATCGAGTCGCTGACCGCCACCCCGCCGACCCTCGAGCAGCTCCTGCTGCGCCACTACGGAACGGAGGAGTCATGAGCACGCACACCAGGGAGGGCTCCACCCGTCTGCTGGCCACCGATGCGCCGCCGACGGGGAGGCATTCGTCCGACGGCCGGTCCGCCGGCAGCAGGTCTGCCGGTGGCCCGGCGCATCGTGACCACCCGGCGCATCGGGCTGAATCGGGCTCGAACCTCACCGGGCTCGGCACACTGCTGCGCTTCATGCTCCGCCGCGACCGCTGGCGTCTGCCGCTGTGGGTGCTCGGCCTCTCGGCGATGACCGCGTACTTCGCGAACGCGATCGCTCTCGTCCTCGACGGCTCCTCGCTCGAGTCGATGATGGTCTTCGCGAAGAACCCCGTGATGGGAGTCATCACCGGGCCCGGATACGGCTTCGACGACATCACGGTGCCGCGGTTCATCGTCGGCATGTACGGGGTCTTCCTCATGCTCGGCGCAGCGCTCATGGGGATCCTGACGATCTCCCGTCACACCCGCAGCGAGGAGCAGACGGGTCGGGCCGAGCTCATCCGGTCCAATGTCACCGGACGGCACACGCAGCTCATCGCCGCCCTCGTCCTCGCGGTCCTCATGTCCGTGCTCACGAGCCTGGGCATGGCGGCGGCGTTCTACTTCTCGCAGGCCGAACCGCGTCCCTTCTCCTCGGTGCTGCTCTTCGGTGTCAGCGTCGGCTCCGTCGGCGTCGTCTTCGCCGGGGTCGCGGCCGTGACCGCGCAGCTCTCGGCGTTCTCCCGGGCGTGCTCGGGGATCGCCGGCGCCGTGCTCGCGGCGTTCTTCATCGTCCGCGGGCTCGGCGACATGTCGGCCGTCCAGGGCGGCGACCTCGAGTGGCTGTCGTGGCTGTCCCCGCTGGGCTGGGCCCAGCAGACCGCGCCGTTCACCCTCGACCGGTGGTGGCCTCTGCTGCTGAGCGTCGGATTCTTCGTCCTCCTCGTCGTCCTCGCCCTCGTCCTCCAGTCCCGGCGCGATCTCGCCGCGGGCATCCTGCCCGATCGCCTCGGACGGCCCGGCGCCTCGGCGGCGCTGTCGACGCCGTTCGCCCTGGCCCTGCGCCTGCAGCGCTCGAGCCTCATCTGGTGGTCGGTGGGGATCCTCGCCATGGGCGTCGTCTTCGGGTCGTTCACCTCGGCGATGTCCGAGGGAGCCGGCGGCATGCCGCCGGAGATCCTGGCGATCATGGGCGGAGCCGACGGAATCGTCGACGGCTATCTCGGGTTCATGGGGCTCTACTTCGCGATCATCGTCGCCGTCTTCGCACTCATCTCCGCCGGCGGCCTGCGGGCCGAGGAGCAGGGGTTCCGCACCGAACCCGTGCTCGCCACCGGGGTCAGCCGGCCGGGGTGGATGCTCGCCTGGGCGAGCGTGTCGTTCCTCGGCGCGCTCCTGCTCATGGCGCTCGGCGGCTTCGGCGAGGGCTTCGGGGCCGCGGCCTCGACCGGCGACTGGGATCTGCTCGGTCCCACCTTCGTCGGCCACCTCGCGCAGACCCCGGCGATCTGGGCGCTGCTCGGCATCGCCTTCCTCGCCTACGGCATCGTCCCGCGGGTCATGGGCATCGGCTGGATCGTCTTCGCCGCCTCCGCGGTCCTCGCGTTCTTCGGCACGATGCTCCAGCTCGACGAGGCGATCCTCGACCTGTCCGTGTTCGTCCACATCGGACAGTACCCGTCGGTCGACCTCGAACCGGCGGCGATCGCGTGGCTGACCGCGGGAGGCATCGTCCTCACGCTCATCGGCGCGGTGGGCTTCCGCCGGCGCAACCTCATCACCGCGTGATTCCCCTCGCCGAGGCGGGGCGTCGTCACAGCCTGACGACGTCCCGCCTGGGCGGGCTGTGTCCGCGCGGCCGTGACGTGCGCGGCCGTGACGTGCGCGACCGTGATGTGCTCGGCCGTCACGGCGGGAGGAAGCCGAGCGCCCCGGCCCGCGTGATCGCCTCCGCCCGGCCGGAGACGCCGAACTTGCGGTAGAGGGCCGAGAGGCGGTTCTTCACCGTTCCCGGCACCTGGTGGAGCTCCGCGGAGATCTGGGCGATCGAGCGGTCGGTGGCGAGGAGATCGAGCAGGTGGGCTTCGGCCTTGCTCAGCTGCGGCATCGACACCTCGGACACCGACACCGCACCGACCTCGCGCAGCCGCGTGAGGAGCTGGGCGCGCCCGGTCTCGGCGAATGCCCGGAACACCGGCTCCCACGCCGGATCGCCGGCGCTGAGGTCGAGGAGCCGGTTGCGGTCGGTCCGGGGCAGCCAGGCCAGCGGCAGGAGGGAGCTGACGAGCGCGGTGAGTCCGAGGGTCGTGCGGAACTCGTCGAGCGCCTCGGCGTCACGGCCCAGCCGAGCCTGCGCCGCCGCCCGGATCGCGGCGAGCTCGGCCCGTCCGGTGGGGGTGAGCAGCGGATGGTAGAACCACGCTTCGACCTGGGCGATCGCGGACTCGCTGCGCCCGGCGACGAGTTCGACGCGCACACCGGCGACGACGCGGGCGGCGGAGTCCGGCGACATCTGCTCGAGTTCGACCTCGGCCCACCGCAGCTGACCGAGCGCGGTGAAGACGGCGCTGCGGCTGCCGGACACGAGGTCGCGGCTCAGCCGGGGCAGCGTCGTGCTCGGCGCCCCGTCGTCGAGGTCGTCATGGGCGACGTCGTCGTTGGCGATGATGAGGTCGGCTGTGGTGCGCGCGGCGAGCACGGCCAGCCGCCGTCCGATGACGGGGATCCAGATGCGCAGGCCCATCCCGTCCGGTGCCCGGTCGACGTCGGCGAGGCAGTCCGCGGCGAGGTCGAGGTCGAGGCGGTCGAGCGCGCGCAGGGCCGTGGCGATGCGCCACGGCGAGCGCACGACGTCGTCGACGAGGGTCGGGCGCGGCGCCGTCCGGGCCAGTCGCGCCAGCAGCGCATCGGTGCGCTCGTGGTCCCCGGCGACCGCTGAGGCCAATGCCGCCCACGCGACGGCGGCGGGCACGAGGTAGTCGCCGTCGACGTGGCGCGGGGCGGCCTGGACCTCGACGTCGTGGAGGATCGCCCGGGCACGAGCGATGTCCCCGTCGTGGAAGGCGCAGATCGCGGCGACGAGGCGGATGATGAGCTGGGCGCGTTTCGCACCGGGCCGGATGCGCGCCGACAGGCCGAGGTCGGCGGCCTCGCTGTGGCGTCCCGCGGCGACGAGGCTCGACATGTCCCGCAGCACGGTCGCCGGTCCCACCTCGGTGACGATCACCTGCGGCGGGGGTGCATCGGGGACGGCGAAGAAGCAGAGTTCGCGGAGCCGGCCGGTCCGCGTCTCCCCGATGAGGGCCTCCTGCAACCGCTGCTGGTCGAAATCTCCGCCGAGGAGGTCGATGATGTCCTCGGCGATGCGGGCCATGAGGGCGAGGTCCGGTTCGACCGTCATCGCCTCGGGCGGGAGTCCGCCGTAGGCGGCGCAGGCGGCCTGCGGGGCGAGGAGGAACATCGGCAGCCCGACGGAATCGGCGAGCCGGACGAGCACGTCCCAGTGCCGGGCGCGGCGGGCGAGGTCGAGGACGTCGGCGAGCACCTGCGCATCGATCGCCTCGGCGGTCTCGAGATGGTCGACGAGGGCGGGGACGAGATGGGAGAGGAGGCCTGATGCCTCGCTTCCGCTGTCCGCGGCGGCCGCGCTGCGGCGCAGGCTCGCCGCGAGCAGGACGGGCACGCGCAGGAGCCGCCGGCCGCCGTCGGCTCCGGCATCGGCGACGATGCCCGACATGCGCAGGCGCATGAGCACGCCCTCGGCGTCCTGGAGACCGGATCCCGGTGGGGGCACGGAGGCGAGCGCGAAGAGCGCGGTCCGTTCGGTGAACGCGCCGAGGTGGGACAGCACCGTCGCGACCCACAGGTCCTCGGCGGGCAGGCCGAGGTCGAGCGGCGGCGTCTGCGCGGCGACGTAGTCGGCGAAGCTGCGGGAGGTCAGGTCTGCGGGGAGCTCAACCCGAGTGGCGGCATCCAATACAACGCTCGCCAAGCAAGTCCGGCCGCCACTGATCGCGAAAAGCTGTTCAGCCCAGACGGAATTCTCGATGCCAAGCTGGTCAGCAAAGTCTCCGAGTTCTCTACCCATACCTGGGCGCCCAGCACCGCCTTGGGCGGGGTTCTTCGTTGCGCGTACCTGTGGGTGAAAGTCAAACGAAGGGCCGTTCAGCGAATCCATGGATCAGCCCTCCGGAAACTTCTCTGAGATGACCCGCGCCACTGGTGCGAACGATGACTTTGCTTGCCCATTCTGTTCAAAAAGGCCAAAACCGTCGTCATTCTCAGCTCCGTCATCACGCAAGCGGTACACGAAAATCGGAGAAGCGCAAGTCTCTGCAAGCTCTGTGATTGTCGTCGTCAGGGAAGCCACCTGTTCGGCCTCCGAATACAATTGCTCTCCGGTTTGGAGCCCGAACTCTCCTACCGCCAGAGGCTTACCGGTCAGTTCTCTGAGCCTCTCGAAGCGGGCCGGCAACGTTGCATTGGCGGCTTCTGACAACACCGGATAGATATCCACAGTGACGATGTCAAGGCTGCCTCCAACAGCCGCGAAGAATCGCTGCCAGTTCCGCTCGGTCGCGTCGTTGACCGGATATCCTCCTGCGTTCGTCGTCACCGCAACAGAAGGCGAAAACTGATGAATTGACGCCCTAGCTCTTCCAATTGCACGGTCAAGCGCCGCATGATATTCATCGATTGACCCTCGAATCGGAGACGCAGAGCGAAAATCTAGGTCGTTTGCTTCGTTGAACACCTGCCAAATGTCTACACGCGTTCCAAACCTCTTCGCCACGCCCGACCAATATTGGCCCATCAGCCGGAGATAGACTTCTTCATCCGGTACACCTGCGACGCCGTCGACGGTGAGCAGATTCACCCTGAGTCCCTCAGCTTCCACGATGTCGAATGCCTGCCGGTACGTTTCACAGGCCGCGTCATCGAATCGCACACGGTTATCTTCAAACCAGGACGCAACCACGTCATTGGCGACCACCCCGAATCTGACCCACGCCACCCCGAGATCGCTGACTGCGCGAACATCCCGCCTGAACTCCGAGAGCCCCGGCGTGGGCGGGGAAATGGTGAACCCGAATCTTCCCTGAGTGCGAGATTCAGCATGACAAGCCGCCAGTGCCATGCCTCCCGCAACAGACGCGGCACCAACCATCCACATACGTCGTGAAATGCGGCCATCATTACTCACGCGATGAACTCTTCAATCGTGTACGCAGTTGATAGGCGTGCCCATGCAGTGACGGACTCAACCGCGCAAGGGCAAGCGAGAGCCCCTTTCCAGCCTGCCTAGCTCGCATTGCATCGACTACGTGCGAAAGACGAACTTTCGATCGGCACCACGCGTAGACCTCGGATCGCAACATCGGCGATCGTGTATCACCTGCAGCCTTACTCACCATGTAGCTCATCTGCATCCAGCGCATCCGGTTCAATGCCGCTGAAGCCTCGCTTGGCGAGTAAATTTGGCTGAGCGCATCCTCCACGTCATCGAGCACACTGAACATGTCCCAAACTGTGGGGCGCAGCTGTGCGGTCACCGAGCCCTCGTGCAAGAAGTAGTTATAGAGCGGCCGATTTTCAAAGCTCACTTGCTCAGCTGAGCTGAGAAGGTTGACTGTGAAGCTGAGATCGCTGTAAGTGTTCTTCTTCGCCCGAACATGGTTGGGGCGAAACAGCAGATGCTGGTTGAAGATCAATCGCCCAGCGACGAACAAGTCAAGCGCATCTTTGGCTGGAAGAGGAGACTTCACGGTTGCAAACGGTCCTATCGAAGTCTTCCCGGATGGCTCAATAATTGTCAGTGGAAGAACGACGACGTCGGACCCCTCTGCTTGACCGCGGGTTTGCAACACCTCAAGGCAATCCGGCGCCAGCGTATCGTCACCATCGACGAATATCGTCCACGGACTTCGGATCATGTCGAGTGCCTGATTGGTCACTGCTGCATAGCCACGATTCTCCGGCATCCGATACCCCAGAAAACGCCTATCGCTGGGGAGGAGTTCCAGAAGATCCTCGTCCGAGCCGTCATCGACGACAAGCACAGCGAAGTCGTCGCTCGACTGCGCCAATAATGATTCAAGCGTTCGAGGAAGCGTGTCCGCACAATTGTAAGCAGGAACGATCACTGTCACCGCGAATTCTTCCGTGAGTCGCGCGATATCGTCTGGGGTGTAACCATGGATCTGCTCGGTACGGTCATTTCTCATAATCAGCAGGTTCCTTCCGCACTCGAACTTCATCTCTCTCTATCGGCACGTCCTCTCCGAGCGAAGGGAGCCGCAATCGCTTGACGAAGAGAAGACCGACGATGAAGAGCTCACCGAACACGAGCGCCCAGGCGGCACCGAGCGCTCCGAACGCAATAGCCATGGGAACGAGAACGATCAAGTGGACTGCTGCTCCGGACACCATTGCAGAAGCGGTCGCAGAGTATCGACCTTGCGAATTGAGGTCGAGCATGAGGACTGCGATACCTCCACTGGCAACCAGTGCGAGGCCGATGATCTGGGTGACCGGCACGACTTCGCTGTAGCCGGGGCCCAGGTACCACGGCACAAACCATCCCGCAGCGATGATGAGCACTGTTCCGGCTAACGCGAAGAGGCCGAAAACCCCGCCCATAATCATTCTCGGTTGCGTGCGACCTCCCCCACCAGTGCGATGAGCATCCACCATTCTGGGCATCAGCGAGTCAGTGACCGTAAACAGCACCCCTCGTCCCGCGTTGCCGAAACGTTCAGCGGCCCCGTAGCTGGCAGCCTGTGTGGGTACCGAGACGAGACCCAGCACCACGACAGGAGCTGACCCCATGAGGCTGTGGGCCAGGGATGACATGAACAGATGCCGACCGTCCCGCAAGGCGAAGCGAGCAGCAGCGAGGCTCGGCCTGCTCCATTGCACTGAACTTCGAACCAGGATCGGCCACACGATGATCGCAGCAATCGTTGGCGGGGCGAACTGCCACGCGATCGCCCATTCGATATCGTGATCTCCACTCACAGTGACAAGCAGTCCCACAAGCGCGAGCGCTCGTGAGATGGCCGTGACCATCGCAAACAACTTCAGCCTTCGAAGGCCCTGAAGCAGCCACGTTGGGAACCCGATGCCACCGGCGATCACCAACGCTCCAATCAGGTAGAGTTCGAAGTCGTCTCTCAAGGCAGGAACAACCGAAACGACTACGAGCAGCGCGATCGTTCCAGCTAACCACAGCAATGCAACCGCAAAGAAAGTGGAGACGATCACCGAAGAACGCTCCCTCTTGTTAACGGCAATGGCCATTCTCCGCACTGCGCTGACTGAAAACCCGTAGTCGCAGAGGCGAACGAGCAGCTGGAGAACCGCCACTATGATGACGACGCGGCCAAAGGTATGCGCACCTAGCATCCGGGTGAGCAATGGCAAGCTGACGATCGGATAGATGAATGCAGCGAGCTGACCCAGGCCGACGGCAAGAGTATCGCTGCCAATTCCGCGGAGCGCTGACCGAGCTTTCATGTCGACACCGCGTTGATTGCTCGAGTCACGCGCCGGACCGTGTGGAACGCTTCGGCATACTCGAGGCTGACCTGACTGCCTCTGAACGTCGCAAGTGCCTCGAGAGCGCGGATGGATCGCGGGCCCGGGTAGTCTTGCACCTGGGAAGCATACGAAGCGAAAGCCGATAATTTCACATCGACAAAGTCAGAAATATCGACAAACCAGTCCGGCGTGAAATCTGCTTCAATATGCGGAACATTCCAATGTGTCTCCGATATTGTCTCATAAAGAGCAACTGTCGTTATCCCCATTCCCGTGCCGATGGGCCGACAAGCCACCATAGCAGCTTCGAATACTGCCTTATGATCGAGATGCCGATCAGGAAAAGGAGCGAGAACCAGTTCCGGCTTGATCCGATCAACCGCTGCCTGGATACCGGCATTCAGTTCGGCAACTCCCATGCGCGCAAGCTCTACCGAGGGATGTGACAGGTAATCAGTCGACGCCACACCCAGCTCTTCGTGAGCTCGCGCCGCTTCAGCACGAATGGCGGGAGCGGTATCCGCGGAGTAGAGCGGGGGCAGATCCTGAGAAGCGATGAGAACGTGCACCTCGCAGCCTTCAGCGGTGAGCGCGGCGATTGTGCCTCCGCAACCGAGGACTTCGTCATCAGGGTGAGGGGCAATCACCAGGGCCCTGTGAATGTCATTCACCACACTCGACTCCTCGCTCCCAGACATTTCTTCACGCATTCGATAACTCGTCTGACCTGCCCAGGACTGAGATCAGTGCTTGACGGCAGAACCAACCCGCGGAGGAAGAGATTTTCTGCCCGTCCCGTGATGTACGAATGATCCGATCCCGAGTGAACTGGCTGCAAATGCATCGGCTTGAACACTGGACGCGTCGCGATCCCCTCAGCCAACAGCTGCTCGGCAAGCGTTCGAGCATCAGTTTCAGTTTCGAGAATGAGCACGCTCATCCAGCAGTTGCCATCTGACGGATCGAGGACAGACACTCCGTCGAGCGTGTGCGTCATTTCTCGATACGCTTCGAAATGGCTTCGTTTGGCTGCGAGAATCTGGGGAAGTCGATACAGTTGAGCAGAACCGAGCGCTGCCAGAATGTTCGACAGGCGGTAATTGAATCCGATCTCGGTGTGTTCATAGTGTTCAACGGGTTGTCTGGCTTGGGTCGAAAGGTAACGGACGCGCTCCGCGCTTTCAGCATCGGAACATAGGACGGCGCCTCCTGACGACGTGGTCACAATCTTGTTCCCGTTGAAGGACACGGCGGCGAATTCTCCAAACGACCCGGCCGGTGACCCACCCAGAGATCCGCCCAAGGACTCTGCTGCGTCGGATACGACCGTTGCTCCGAAATCTGATGCGGCCGCGATGATCTGTGGATAGTCGGCCGGCCTGCCGTAAACATCAACTGGAACAACTGCACGAATCGAGCGGCCGGCGGCAGAACGCTCGCTCAGGGCCAGACGGAGCAATTCGGGGGACATCAACCCTGTTTCGTCACAGTCGATGAATACGGGGGTCGCTCCGACGTAAGCCACCGCATTGGCGGTCGCTGCAAACGTGAGAGTAGCTACGGCCACCTCATCTCCCGGGCGAACACCGGCAGCCAGCAAAGCAAGATGCAGGGCGGCAGTTCCTGAACTCACTGCGATGGCTTCGGGCCTGCCGGTCACCGTGGCGAGCTCGGACTCGAATTTGTCAACGCACGGTCCCGCCGGCGCGACCCAACCGGATTGAAGTGCCTCAGTAACAGCCTCTACCTCGGCCGAACCGACGGACGGGACGCAGAGCGGTATGATCTCAGCCATCAGATCTTCTCCTTCAGCCGCAGCGCATCGTCGACGAACTTCGCAGCAGAGCGAACAGACACGAGCGAATTGTGCTGGTCAGGTAGGTCCATGTCAGACCCCGGAGCAGCATGGTCATTGACGGCATCAGCGGTGCCTTCCGCCTCGGTGACGACGGTCGAAACAGCGTCCACTGTCACCGCGTGCTCGTCAGTCGGTGGGCTTGCCGCGTGCTCGGCGAACTCCTCGTGATCGCTGTGACCCGCCAGAACTTTCTTCATGGACACTGACGAACCAGGCACAGGAGTTCCGGTGTCGTGTTCGGCGGCATCGTGAGGCACATTCCCATGTGAACCCGAATCATCATGCACATATTCGGAATAGAGATCCCAGATTGTGTTCACTGTCGCGTCGGGATCCGCGAGCAGGTCGGGCTCCATAGCCGGAACTCGAATCCTCCAGGCTCGGTCACTAGGCACGCGCTCAGCGTCCTCGCCTGGGGTGAACAGTTCTTCGTGAAGCTTCTCACCGTCGCGCAAACCCGTATATGAAATCGCACACGTGCGTCCAGCGAGAGTCATCATGCGCTGCGCTATATCGACGATGCGCACCGGATCGCCCATATCGAGCACAAGCGTGTCGCCCGGTGCCCCGTCAGAGGCCGCGTTGAGTACAAGCACGCACGCTTCAGGAATTGTCATGAAGAATCTGCTGACATCGGGGTGAGTCACTGTTATCGGCCCCCCTCGACGAATCTGTTCGGCAAAGGAAATAAGGACAGATCCCCGGGAACCCAGTACATTGCCGAACCGAACACTGACGTACGACTTGCCCGTAGCCTCGGCGAAGTGCGAGGTCAATCGCTCAGCAAGCTGCTTCGATCGGCCCAACTCGCTGGTCGGCCCGGCCGCCTTGTCAGTGGATATGTTGACGAAGTGTTCCGCCCCGTACTTCTGCGCGGCACGCAACACGTTAAGCGTCCCATGGACATTCGTCTTCCAGGCCTCGGTCGGATAGGACTCAAGCATCGGCAGATGTTTGAGTGCGGCGGCATGAACGACGAGATCCGGTCTCACCTCGTCGAAGACGCTGTCAAGCGAATCGATGTCACGTATATCTGCAAGCACAAGATCAGGCGAGTCCATCAGCGCCCTCCCATCCATGCTCAGCACAAGAGCGTGAAGTGCCGACTCGTCACGATCAAGCATGACGAGTCGCGCTGGAGAATGCTGAGCAATAATGCGGCAGAGTTCCGAGCCGATCGAACCACCAGCCCCGGTAACGAGCACCGTCGTATCGTTGATCAGTCGGTCAATCGGCTCCGATTCGGGGGCAATGACCTGACGTCCGATCAGGTCGGCGACATCCATGTCCCTCAATGCCGAAATGGCGACCTCGTCGGATAACAGGTCCGCCAACGACGGGATGGTGCGAACCCATGTCCGCCCCAGATCAAGGCTGTTCACGAGCGTCGCGAATACTTCTGCTGGTGCTTGCGCGATCGCAACCACAACGCCGACAGCACCGTGATCATCAACCACTTCCTGAATATCGGATATGCCACCACGAACGTGCACTCCGTGGAGCACTACCTTTGATTTCGCCCGATCATCGTCAACTAGTGCGACGGGAATGTACCCCCCTCGTGGATCACTGAGCATTTGACTGACAAGAGCAGCTCCAGCCTCCCCTGCACCGACAACAACTACCCTTTCGCCGTAGTCCGGGCGACGCTGGTCATCGATCCACATGCGCAATCCTTGCCGAAATGCGATCATGAGAACTTGCGACGACAGCAGTGCCAGAACAAACCACGGCAGTTCGATCTGCAGGCCGAGACTGAACGCAATGGCAATGCCGAGACCTGTGACGATCAATGCGCTGGCTCCCTGTCGCCGAAGCTCAAGCGCCGAACCAATCGGGTAGCGATTGCGATAGAGCGACAGCGACGAACCGACGACTATTTGACACAGGCAGATCGCGATGAGGACAGCCAACCCGACTAAACCGTGCCCGTCGGTAGACCAGGAGCATATGGACAGCCACGCGAGAACAATTGCGGCTACGTCAATCGTGCCGAGCACGAAGAAGCGAGTGACTGGGGAATTCCGTTGTACGCCGCGACGCGAGAGCGACGAGGGCCAGTAAGGGGAGCTCATTTCTGTCCTCCAGCAGAATTGGGTTGGGTAATGTGATCGACGCTTCCGCGAACGGGGACTTCGCGGGATCGAGGTACTGCTACAACCTCCATTTCGGCAGTCGCTGGCTCCGAAGCATCTCGCCAGTCTGCTGCTTCGCGAATGCTGGAAGACCTGCTCCCGCGACTGATATCCGGTTCTGTACGTTCGCGGCTCTTCACGGCTCGACGGGGTCGGTCGCCGTAGGCACGCGAACGTCCGGACCCAACTCGGTCATTCCTAGAGACCACGACGAATCCGTCGACAGCGGATCCGTGAGCGCGAATCAGTTCCCGAGTGACCAGCAGGTCTGATCGCTCCGGAGCCTCACCGGTGACGATGATCGCAACATCTGCGCGATCCAGGTAGAGGCTCGCGTCGGGCCGGGCAACAAGATCGGTGCCGAGGTACACGATGAGGTCGTATGAGTCGTACGGGCGGGGCATCGCAGCCACCAAGTCTCTTCCACTGAGAATTCCTCCTCCCCTGCCGCCGTCGGCATCAACAACATCGATTCCGCGAACCTGCGAAAGTTCACGATAATGTGCAGTTTGCAGCGCCGCGGGGTCGGCGGAAACCAAAGCACAATTCAGACCACTTGCGGCTGCTGTTTCGACCAGATCCGAGGCCAGTTCATTTCCGACGCCCTCGATTCCGCACAGTGCGAGAGCCCGTGTGCCAGTACGCGATCCGACAACCCCGAGGCGCGCGAGCAACACCGGGGTAGAAGTCGCGACACCACTGTTGGCAACCATTCGACGGAGAGATCGACTGGGCGCAGCGTCTCGAACCCCAAGCAGTTGCGCACCCACTGTGTTCCGAATGTCCCTGACATCTCTGACTCTGCGATCCAATCCGTGGCGAAGCGGCGCCAGAATCAGGCCCACAGTCAGTCCGGCAAGGCCTCCGAATGCAATGAACCGAACGGGGTCGGGGAACACTGCGCTGGTGCCCTCACCCGCCTCCTGCAGGACTGAAATCTCCAATCCGGAATCGGGACCGAGCTGAGAGATGAGGAATGAATCCGAGATCGTTTCAGACGCAGCATCCGCCAATTGACGGGCCACGTTCGGGTCGTCGGCATTCGCGGTGATTCCGATGACGGTCGTTTCGGGAACGAGTGCGAACTGGAGCGCGCTTCTTACCTCAGACGCGCTCAGATCGACCCCAGGCGTTTCAGCGACCACTCGCGCGAAATCCGCCGATTTGGCAATTTCGAGAATGGTGGGGATTCGGTCGCCGACGTACGCCGCTGACTCGCCCGCAGTGACATTGGTTCTGTCGGATACTGAAACTATAGCCTGAGAACGTGACTCATAAATGGACGGAAGCGTAAAGGCGAGAACTGAGCCGACAATAATGCCAGCTAAGACGCTTGTTATCACCCACCACCGACGCAATGCGTAGATTCGCATGATCTGCTGGCCACTCATGACATCCTGCTTTCCGAGTGCTTTGCACTACTGTTGTTACTGGGGAACTTTCGAGGGGAATCTAAGGCGCCGATTGCGCGATACGCAGCGAGAGATCTGGGTCCGAGCCGCGCTTGATCATGATCTCGCTCGACGCGCCGTCGAGCAGCTGTGCCGCACTCGGATCTCTGTTCGGGCGAGAGCAGCCACCCAAGGGCATCGATTGCCTCGTCGACTGTGTTGAATAGTCGTCCTTCCACCCCGTCGGTGACGAGATCCCGAATGCCGACGACATTTTCTCCTATTGTCGCCAGCCTCATCGCTTGAGCCTCGAGGAGAGAAATGGGCAAGCCTTCTCCGGCTGACGTGAACAGGAGAATGTCAGATTGAGACAACTGGCCGCGAATATCGTCAGCGCTGAGCCAACCGGTAATCTTCACTGATGCATCTTCCGAGGCTAGAAGTTCTCTGTCACCGTCGCCTATCCATGTGAAGTCGAATCGTCCTGGAAAGGACTTATGGGCCCGGGCGGCGATATCGGCAAATACACGGGGTCGCTTCTGATCCATGATTCGACCGAGGTGGACCACCTTGATGGGCTTCTGCAGAGAACTTTCAGTATCGACCTCAGGCGAAGTGAAGACTTTGAGATCAACTGAGTTAGGGAGCACCGCGGATTGCGATCCACGGAGTTGCGTGTGCGCTACGCCGGCTTCAGACTCTGAGACTACGACGATTCTCCGGCCGCCGTGGAGTGCTAAGCGTTCCATGGCAAGGAATGCTCTGACCAGCAGTGGGTTGAAATCCTTGCGGTTGAAAGCAAAGCCATGCGGACTATAGACGATACCTGCATGGTGATCAGTCAGAGCCGCGAGAATACGCCCGATGAATCCTGCGCGCGATGAATGCAGGTGCACGAGATCCCAATCGCCACGCCTGTACTCTCGACGCAAGCCACGCACCAGACCAAGTAGGGCCCTGCGCGAACTCCTCTCCCAGCGGACGACTTCTACGTCACCTCCGAGGTTCTGCGCAATGCTCGGGTGCGGTGGTGACTCCGGACGCGGCGTATAGCAGAATCGCACGGTCTCAACTTCTGGCATTGCGGCTTGAGCGTTGGCCAAAGCGGTGACCGAAGCGAGCACCCCAGCTGCTGAGGCGTCAGTGACATGGAGTATTCTCATCGTGATGCCTCCTGAATCGCAGTCAGTTCTGCACGGTGAATCGGTGATGCCTCCCAACCAGCAGACACTTCATCGTCGAAAGCGAACTGTCTGTGGAGTTCAGGCTGCTTCCGCCTCCGCCGTGGAGCGAGTGCGAGAAACAAGGGGAGAAACGGGGTCAGATGTTTGATATACGACCCGTAGTCGGGCTCGAATATCACCAGAACCAGAAACAGCGAGACAAGCACTGCCGCGAGCCACGCCGCACCGGCGTCAGTTCGGCAACGTCCGCTTGTGAGCGTGTGCCCGACAAGAGCCCAAAGCCCGAATATCGCTAGCCCGGCGACAACGTAGTAGGGATCGGCCATGGCAAACAATGGCACTGGAACAAGCATCTGCCCCGCTACTACGAGGATCGCGAGGACACCAGCGAAGTACGACGACCCGAAGTCAGGGGTCGAGATGAGCGAAGCGACCTCAGTGTCTTGTCGCCCCAGGTTTACCCACTCGCGAGTCGCACCAAGCTGCTCTCCACGCCACACCTCAAATGCGATGGCCAGGCCCACATATGCGAGAACTACGCAGCCAATCAGCACAAGAGGATTCGTCGTCTTTCGAACGACGAGATAGACGACCGGGATGAGTGCGGCGATGATCAACCAATATGGGCGCACAAGTACCCCATACATCACCGGTCCGGCCATGACGAGGGGGAAGCGAACCCAATTGTTCTTCACCCGAAGCGCAAGCAGGATCGACAAGGTTACCAGCAACGAGAAGAGCTCTTTCGTATATTGGGCAAGATAGACCAAGCCCAAGCCCAGTGTGAGTCCGAGCAGTATTGCTCCGACGAGACCTACACGATTCCACTCGGAGAAACTCACGGCCAGGAAGACTGCTATGACAAGAAGAAAAATGGCCAGAGTACTCGCAATTGCTGGCGAAGTTGCGATTCCGAGCGTCCGATAGAAGTTCGCAAGCACGTGGAACGAGGGGTCCTCAGGCGCGAGACCTGGATTGTCGATCACTGCACGTACATGGCCGTCATCGAAGAGGAACCGTGCAGGAAGCACGTCCCGCATAACCGGACCAAGCATTAGAGCTAGTCCACAACTGACAAGCAGCAACATCTGCAGCGCACTGGGAAAGCGACGAGCGGCACCCATCAGCTTTCCTGCCGCTCAATGCTGGTCTCGGTGGCTTTTGCTAAGGCCGTCTCGAGCGCCGTGATGAAATCATCGTCCGGAACAGTTCGCGCCGATCGAGACATTGCTGCATATGCACTCTTGTTCTCGGCCAGCTCCAGAATTCGCCGCGCAGTATCCTCGTACATTGTCGAGGAGATCTCGTGAGTAGGAGATTGATCTACGTGAATGGCATTGACGCCATCGGCCGTGTAGGTGCTTATCTCTCCAACAGGAGTGACCACAGGAATGATGCCGAGAGACAGCGCCTCTCTCACTGCCATGCCCAGACCCTCGAATTCACTGAGCTGAACGAAGAAGCTGGCCCCCACTGATCGGGAGAGAATCTGCTCCGCTGTGCCGTGCCCTTTCCAACTGACGGAAAGATTCTGCTCAGTTGCTTCAAACAGAATGGTGTCGAGTGTCGGGGAATGCGGACTGATGACGTCCAGCTCAAAACGACCCGGCGCCAGTCGTTCAAGCACCGCAAGGAGCACAAGGGTCCGATCAAGTCGCTTTTCAGCTGCAGCTCTGCCCCAGTAGATCAGTCGTACTCGATCGGTCGAACGCAGTATGCCGCGGCCGGTGGAATCACTGGCTCGGCTGAGTTTGAGCAGCGCAGAATCTGGACGGGCCACATCAGCATGTGTCCATCTGGCACGCGGCACGAGGGATTTCATCGCAGCCGCCGAATCGCAGAGTATGCGGTCGGCCATCTTGAAGGCCACACGGTGGGCGATCCGATCGAGAACATGGGTGTACTTCGTACTGTGGAGGAACACCACCCAGGGGACACGCGGATGTCTGAAGCGATGCAATGCTCCAATGAGGACTGAGCGCCACAGTGAAGTGATAAGAACCTCGGGTGGATGCTGATCAAGATCCGAGAGCACCTTCGCGACCGACCGCAATGAGTTCACGCCCGTTCCAATGCAATCGGCGCGCACGGCCGCCGGCACATCGTCGCGGAGTGCAAGGAGTCGGTACTCTAGACCTGCAGCGTCATGCGAGATGTAGTCTGCGGCGATCTCGACTCCACCAAAACCTGTGGAGTGAATGAGGTGGGAGACTCGGATCATCGGGCACCCGCGGCTCTCACGACAGCACCAAACGTTCGGAAGAGAATTCCGAGATCATTCTTCAGGTTCCAGTTGTGTGCATAATAGAGATCGAATTCCCTGGCTTCACTCCACTCCAGATCGGACCGACCACTGACTTGCCACAGGCCCGTCATACCGGGACGTACCCCAAGGCGGTGCCGGTCGCTTCCGGTATAGAGCGCAACTTCGCCGTCCCGCTGAGGGCGTGGCCCAACCAAGCTCATGGTGCCGCCTATGACGTTGAATAACTGAGGAAGCTCGTCGATCGACGAGCGGCGCAGCAGATGACCAAGCGGTGTGATTCGCGGATCTGAGTCCACCTTGAAAAGTGGCTGTGCAGCAGTCCCCTGATCTTCAAGCAGTTTTCCGAGTTGAGAGTCGGCGTCGACTACCATCGAACGAAATTTGAAGATCCTGAATGGGCGACCTTCCAGTCCGATCCGCTCTTGTGTGTAGAACACCGGCCCAGGCATCGAAACTTTGATCGCAATCGCTACTGCTAGGAGGATCGGGGAGAATATGACTACCAACAAGATCCCCACAACTGCGTCGAAGACACGCTTTGCGGCCCGGACCAACAACCCTGGACGCGACGGGGCAATGAGCAGTCCAGATCGATCGGTGGCACTCAGGGCGCGAACCCGTCCGGGGTCCAGCCCAAGATCGAACAATGGCAGATACAGCTCCACATCGCGATAGCGGAGCTCCCAGCTCAACTCCCTGATGACTTCCGCGTCAATACCAAACGAGAGCTCGACAAGTTCGATGTCCTGCCGCTTCACTTCAGCGAGAACAGCCCTGACGAAGATCTCCGGTTCTACGTTTCGTGCAGCGTGGAACACGCGCTCATTCTGCGTCGCGGGAGATTGATCGCGACTGGCAACGACGCGGAGAGTTCGTTTGGGAAGGAGGTGCGGAATGAGTGCTCTGAAGCCAGCGGTGGTCAATGCCAAGGCCCACAACACGATGAGAAAGAGGTTGAGTTGCGTCCCAACCGCCAATTGAGCGAGATCTGGAAAGTATGCCGCAATGGTGGCAACCGTTCCAGTGACGACCAGTGCAGCTAACAGGGGAATCTTCGCTGCTCGAGCACTGAATCCGACAGAAGTGCTTCCTCCCGACAGGAAATCAATGAGCCACCAGGCTACGAGCCATAGAAACTCTGGACCACGGGTGGCATCAAAGACATACGAAATCGCAATGACGGCCACCACTGCGGGCACGGAGGTGCTCAGTATCATCCTGCGTCGGCTCGCGAAAACAGGATCACTATGTGGGGGAGCCTGTGTTTCCTGTCGAAAAAATGGCGCGGCGGGGAACACCGCGTGATGCGGAGGGGTGTGCATGCATTCAATCTTGCTGCCGTGGCCCGTCAGATCATCAGGTGGTCACCACGGGATAATTTTCGCCGACTACTCAGTTTGCATGTGACATCTCGACAGTCACCACTCAGTCATGCGTTGATTTCCATTTCGTGATGAGCAGGCACTACTCGAAACCCATGCGTGTCATTCTCGGGTACTCCATTTCAACGCGCACTAGCCTCTGACATGGGATTTTGTGCACCCAGAAGAGCGGTCAGACGCGCGATCCCTCGTCCGCGAATCGGTCGAGTGCCTCGGCGACGTCGGATCTCGAAGTGATATTCAGTTTTCGGTAGAGCCGATAGGTATGACCTTCGACCGTGCGCACGGCCACTCCGATCTCCTCTGCGATCTCAGCGTTAGTCAGACCGTCGACGATCAATCGGGAGATCTGACTCTCGCGGCTCGTCAGCTCCACCCTTCGAGCACGCGTTCGCTGAGTTCCGGGTAATGCAGTCCCTGCCCTCTCCTCCCACGATTCCGCGAGCGTGAGACACGCGTCGACGAGCTCAGGAAGCGTCGGGGACAGATCCCGTGCGAAGGACGCGAGCATCTCGGCGTCCTCGGCGTCGAGCGAAGCGCCGAGCTCGGCGAGAAGGCGGGCGTCCCGGTCCCCGCCGTCGAGCGACGCGGCCAGACGGCACATCGCATCGGCGTCGTACTCCCCGAAGTGGACGAACAGCTCGATGCGCGCGCAGGCGGCGGCCGCGAGTGCCCCGGTTTCCTCGGCGGTCCGCAGTGCGGAGTCGAGGTCGTCCCGAAAGCGCTGCTGTCCGGTGAGCTTCGCGCGCGCGATGAGCCGAAGGATCTGCGCACGACGGGATTCGACGTAGGCCGCGCCCGGAGGCAGCCCGAGGTAGCGCGCGTCGAATTCCTCGGCGGCCTCATGGTTGCCGACCATCATCGCGGTGTACTGGGCCTGGGCGAGGGCGAGCGCGGCGAACTCGAATTGGCGCCAGTTGTCGATCGCCTCGGCGGCGGCGCAGGCCCGGCGGAACGCCCGGTCCCAGCGTCCCGCCTCGGCGTGGAGCCTGGTGACGATGAGGTCGCGCGCGCCGCTGCCTGCCGTCCGATAGACGAGGTCGTTGCTGCGAGGAACGTCGAGTACGGCCTCAGCGCTGCTCCGATCGCCCATCTGCAGGTGGGTCCACGCGCGGGCGAGGTCGAGAATGATCGTGCCCGACCCGATGTTCTCCGAGACGGCTTCGATCGGGTCGAGGAGGTCGCCGACGCCCCGGGCGTGCCCGCGCTCGAGCTCCTTGGCGCCGACGACCATGGTGATCGCCACCCGCAGGGTCTCGGGCAGCCCCTCGGCGCCGAGCCACGCGAGCACCGAGCCGTCGTCTCCGGGCAGCCCCTCCCAAGAGCTCTCGCTGACCCGTTGAAGGGTGGCACGGGCAAGGTCGATCGCGTCGATGGCGTCGGCGAGCCCGCCGGCGGATGCAGCTTCGGCTTCGATCCGATCGAGAGCGGCGACGAAATCAGAACCCGACAGCGGCGGAGCGGTGCGCTCGACGTCCCTGAGCACCCAGACGACGAAGGCCTCGACGACGAGGAACGGATCGTCGGTCTTCCGGATCGCCTGGGCGAGGACGTCGCAGCCGACGGGGATGAGGTTGAGGTCGCAGTACAGGGTGCCGAGGTCGAAGAGCGCGGGGGCGTCCATGTCCTCCGTGGGCACCTCGGCGAGGATCCTCATCGCCCGCTGCCACTCCCCCATGCCGGCGGCGAGCCGGGCCGCTTCGACGGAATCGGCGACCGAGACCTTCGCCCCGCAGCTGAGCGCCCAGTCCGCACGCAGCATCCGCGCCCGCTTCGACGGTGTGCCGGGGTGGGATTCGACGAGGGCGAACATCTGGCGGCTGCGCCCGACGGGCACCGTGTAGCGCACAGTCTCCGTCGAATAGCTCTCGACGCACGTGTAGACCGGTCTGCCTTGGCCGCCGAGGTCGAGAACCCCGGCTGCCACCAATGAGTCCGCGGCTTCTCCGAGTCCCGCGGCGAGCATGAGCTCAACCTCGATCTCGCCGGCGAGGACGACGAGTTCGAGCGCTTCGCGCTGATCGTCGGTGTACCGGGCGAGATCGCTGCTGACGAGGTCGCGGGCCCGCTGGTCGTAGTCGATGTCGAGCCCATCGAGCAGCCACACTCCCCGCTTGAGGACCAGGCGGCTGCGCCGGCGGGCGTACTGCAACAGCTCGATGATGAGGCCCGGGACCCCCGAGGATTGGAAAGCGGCGACGTCGAGGGCACCGCGGGAGACGATTCCGCCGAGGTGATGCTCGAGCATCGCGGAGACGTCGTCGAGGGTGAGCGGTTCGAGGGGGATGTGGGCGAACACCCCGTCGGCGACAAGCTCTCCGAACGATCCCGTCCGGCCGTCGACGGTCGGAGTCATCGTCGCGACGACCTTGATCTCGCCGTCGCTGGCGAGCTGCCACAGCGCCGCCAGGCTGCTCTCGTCGAGGCAGTGGGCGTCGTCGGCGAAGACGACGGGAGTGCCCGGCCCCTCCGTCAGCGCCGCGACGACGCGCGCGAGGACCGTCTCGGGCTCGCCGTCGAGGTCGACGAGGAGCCCGAAAGCCCCGAACGGCACCCCTTCGAGCACCCGGTCCCCGCGGATCCAGGTCTCCTGTCCGCCGCGGTCGGCGTGCACCCGCGCGGCCAGCCGGGACTTGCCCATTCCGTGCTCGCCCTGAATGACGACCCCGGAGACCTCAGTGCCGCGCAGGGCGGCGTCGATCTCGGCGAGTTCGCGGTCGCGCCCGAAGATCGCAGTGTCGACGGCGTCGCTCACGGATCATCCCCCCACGCGGCGACGACGTCGCGCAGCTCCCGGCGGTTCGCCACCTGCAGTCGGCGGTAGATGCGGGTGAGATGCCATTCGATCGTCCGGGCGGAGAGATGGTGGAGCTCGCCGAGGTCGTGGCTGCTGCGTCCGGCCATGACCCCGTCGACGAGCTTGCGCTCGAACTCGGTGAGCACGGCGTGGAGTTTGGGTCCCGGAGTGGAGAAGCGCACGGTGCGAGTGCTGTTGCCGATGAGGATGCGCGCCTCCCGCGCCGCCGTGCGGTCGCCGTCCTCGACGGCCCGCTTCTGCGCCCGCTTGGCCAGTTCGGCGCACGCGACGACGGATCCGAACTCGAGGGCGAGCCGGGCGGCGTCGAGCAGGGCGGAGGGATCGCTGCCGCCGATCCCCTCGGCCGTCGCCCGGGCGAGGTCGCCGATGCCGCCGTCGATGGTGTCGGCCACCTCGGCGAGCGCATGGGCCGCCGTCTCATGGCCGAGGCGGGCGGCCTCCATGAGCGCCCCGGCGGCCATCGTCGTCGCCCCGATCTCCGCGGCCTCGACCCCGAGGGCGTGCAGGCGGGCCGCCGCGGGGTCGGGGCGGGTGACGGCGAGGGCCTGAAGGTCGAAGAGCCGCGCCTCGAACTCCGACCACCACGAGTACTGGTCGGGCCGGGTCTCGGCGGAGGTGGAGTCGAGGAGGGCGTCGGGGTTCGACAGTCGGCCGAGCTGGGCGTCGACGTAGCGCTTGGCGGCGTGGCCGACCCGCGTTATGTCGATGAGGTCGGTCTCCTGGAAGTGGCTGAGCAGCGTGTGCAGGGTCGACTGCGCGCGGGCGGGGTGACCGGTGCGCGCGTCGACGAGGGCGCCGGCGAAGTCGATCATCCGGTCCCCTGTCCGCGCCTGCCGCACCGAGCGGCGGGCACCTGCCCAGTCCCCGGCGAGGTACCGGGCGACGAAGATCTGCGGGGCGGCGTCCTCGACCTCGTAGCTCGTCAGCCCGGCGAGGCCGAACATCAGCTCGGCCTGGTCGATGTAGCGCAGGCCGAGGTCGACCTGACCTCTCGTGACCTGCCCGATGCCGATGATCGCGCAGGCCCGCAGGCGATGTCGGGTCAGGCACGCGTGATCGCGGTAGACCGCCTCGGCGAGCCGCATCCCCTCGTCGAAACGACCGCCCCGCTGTTCGAACCGGGCCCGGGTGACGTCGAGGCGGCCGGTGTCGGCGGGACTCGTCAGCCTCTCCCGCGCCCACTGCACGACGAGGTCCTCCGGCGTCCTGGGGTCGGTGAGCCGGATGTCCATGCAGGCCAGGCGCGACAGATAGCTCGCGTCATCGGCGTCGGAGCCGGTGACGTCCTCCCCGCGCGTGCTCGCTCCGTCGGAGCTGCCGTCGGCGAGTCGGGCGACGAGACGGTCGAAGGTCCGGCGCCCCTCCTCGAGGTTGCCGCGCTCCTTGTCGGCGCGGACGAGTTCGAGGAGGATGCGGCTCGTCTGCCACCGGGGGGCGGTGATGAGGTCCGCGGCGTCGGAATAGCGCCCCTCGGTGTTCGCGGCGCCGACCGCGGTGAACACCGTGTCCTCGGCCTGGCCGAAGCCGAGGCTGAGCCCCCAGCGCAGGTAGCCGAAGAGCGCGCGGCCGGTCAGGGCGGCGACCTCGACGACGGACTCGTAGACCTTGAAGAGACTGAGACTGTGGGCGGGCATGACATGGGCCTTGAGCGTCTCGGCGATGACGCGCTCCGACAGGCGCACCCCGGACCCGCGCCCGCGGTCCATCGTCACGAGTCCCTTGTCGGCGAGGTCGTCGATCTCCTCGGCAGAGCAGAGTTCGGCGAGGGCTTCGTAGGGGGCCGCGTCGACCATTGCGATGATCTCGAGGATCGGTCGCAGCTCGGTCGGGATGTTCCACAGGATGCGCTCATGCGCGCGCGTCTGGTCGAGGCCGAAGACGAGCTGGTTGACCAGCCGCGGATTGCCGCCGGTGTCCCGCAGCACCTCGGTGGTCGACCGGTCGATCGCCCCGGGCGATTCGAGGAGGGCGGCGATCGCTCCCTCGTCGAGGCCGTCGAGGTCGATGCGCACCATCGACCCTCCCAGCCACAGCGTCGCGATGAGATCGACGGGCGGGCGGATCGACTCGGCGCCGACGACGAGGCGGATGCGGTGGGCGTCGGCGAGCTGGCAGAGCACGGAGATCGACTCGACGTCGACGAGGTTGGCGTTGTCGAGCTGGACGATCGGCACCCCGGGGCTGCGGTCGACGACGCGGGCGACGACCGAGAGCGCGGCTCCGGGTCCGATGTCCCGGGTGACGCCCTCCTGGGACAGGAGGATCTCGAGGATGCCGAGCGCGCGGTCGCGCAGCAGATCGGATCCGCGCAGGCGGAAGATCGCGACATCCCGTTCGAGCTGTTCGAGAGCGCGATTCATCACGGTCGTCCGTCCGCTGCCGGCGGGGCCGATGATGAGGCACCCGCTGCGGTCGGGATCGGCCAGGGTCTGGCGAAGTGCGGAGACTTCGTCGGCGTACCCGAATGCACGGCCCTGGGGTGAGGGGACGGTTACCGACATTCGCGCTTCTTTCGATGTCACCGATCCACTGGTCCGACGAGGTCTCGCTCGCCCGACGCAGCTCTCGGCCGGGTACCTCGCGATCGACTCGGCATCGGCGGCATGGGTGGCCGTGATTCCAGGTCAGGTGTCTGCGGTGGGGTGGACCGTCGACGACCGCGAAGCTGGGGATGTGGGGACACAATAACCGCATATGCCATGGCACGCAATGAGCTTCCCGCATCCCGGGCATCGGGGCGGGCCGCTCCACTTGTGAGTGACCTCACGCGACCGTACTATGGGAGCTAACTTACTGAACGATCTATCAGGAGCTTTCATGGACACCCTTCTGAGCGCAGAAGAGCGCGAGTTCGCGCAGCAGATGCGTCAGTTCTACCGCACGGAGATCCCTGAGGAGCTGCGCTTCAAGGTCGCCACCGGGCAGGAGCTGACCAAGGACGACATGGTCACTTCGCAGCGCATCCTCAACGCCAACGGCTATGCGGTGCCCCACTGGCCCGTCGAGTGGGGCGGCCAGGACTGGACCCCCGTGCAGCGCCACATCTGGCTCGAGGAGATGCAGCTGGCGAGCGTTCCCGCGCCCCTGCCGTTCAACGTCTCGATGGTCGGTCCGGTCATCGCGACCTTCGGGTCGCAGGAGCTGGGGCAGCGCTTCCTCCCGGCCACAGCGAACCTCGACATCTGGTGGTCGCAGGGCTTCTCCGAGCCCAACGCCGGATCCGACCTCGCCTCCCTCACCACCTCGGCGGTGAGATCGGGTGACAAGTACATCGTCAACGGTCAGAAGACGTGGACGACCCTGGGCCAGTACGGTGACTGGATCTTCATGCTCGTGCGCACCAACCCCGAGGTCAAGAAGCAGGCGGGCATCTCCTTCCTCCTCATCGACATGAAGTCCCCTGGCGTGACCGTGCGCCCGATCCAGCTCATCGACGGCGGCCACGAGGTCAACGAGGTCTTCTTCGACAACGTCGAGGTGCCCGTGGAGAACCTCGTCGGCGAGGAGAACAAGGGCTGGACGTACGCGAAGTTCCTCCTCGGCAACGAGCGCACCGGCATCGCGCGCATCGGCGCCTCGAAGGTCAATCTCGCCCGCGCCAAGGCCTACGCCGCGGTGACGAAGACGGCGACCGGCACGCTGCTCGACGATCCCCTGTTCTCGGCGCGCCTGACGAGGCTGGAGGCCGAGCTCACGGCCCTCGAGATGACGCAGCTGCGCATCCTGTCGACGCAGGCCGCAGGTTCCGAGAAGCCGGATCCGCGCTCCTCGGTCCTCAAGCTCAAGGGCTCGCAGCTCCAGGAGGACATCAGTGAGATCCTCGTCGATGTGCTCGGTCCGCAGGGCCTCGACTTCGTCACCGACCGCGTCCAGGGTGAGGGTCTGACCGACCTGCCGCTCGGCGCCGTCGACGCGCTGCCCGCCTACTTCAACACCCGCAAGGTCACCATCTACGGCGGTTCGTCCGAGGTGCAGCGGGGAATCATCTCGAAGGCCCTGCTCGGTCTCTGACTCGGTCACTGAAAGGTACGTACACCGATGGATCTTGAACTCAACGACATTCAGCAGGAACTCGCCAGCACGCTGGGGAAGTATCTGCGCACCGAGTACGACACGGCCGCCCGCGATGCCATTCTCGCCAGCGACGAGGGCATCTCGCGTGAGAAGTGGCAGCAGTTCGCGGAGATGGGCCTCACCGGTCTGACGATCCCCGAAGGCTACGGCGGAGCGGAGATGACCTTCGCCGAGGTGGCTGTCGTCCTCGAGGCGTTCGGCCGCTCTCTCGTGCTCGAGCCCTTCGTCGCCACTGCCGTCCTCGGCGCGAACGCCGTGCTCCTTGCCGGCAGCGAGGAGCAGAAGCAGGCGATCCTGCCCGGCGTCGCCGAAGGGCAGACCTTCCTCGCCGTCGCCGCCCTCGAACCGGGTCAGCGCTATGCCCTGGCGCAGCCGTCGACGACGGCGACAGCGGACGGAGACGGCGTCACCCTCTCGGGTGAGAAGAACGGTGTGCTCGGCGGCGACGTCGCCGACCACTTCATCGTCACTGCCGTCGAGAACGGTGAGCTCGGACTCTTCCTCGTCGCCGCCGACGCCGCGGGTCTCACGCGGGTCGCCCACCGCCAGGCCGATGGCCTCGGCAGTGCGAGCCTGCGCTTCGCCGACACTCCGGCGCAGCGCCTCAACGCGGCCGATGCCCGCGCCGTGCTCGACGAGGTGTTCGACCTCGGCAACGCCGCGATCATGGCTGAAGCCGTCGGCGCGATGGAGGCCTCGCTGACGATGACGGCCGAGTACCTCAAGACGCGTGAGCAGTTCGGGGCGCCGATCGGCGCGAACCAGGCCCTTCAGCACCGGGCCGCCGACCTCTACGCGGATCTCGAGTACGCCCGCAGCATGGCGCTCTTCGCTCGCCTCGCGGTCACCGCCGAGGGCGAGGGGGCGGAGAAGGATCGGCACCGCGACGTCATCGCGGCGAAGATCGTCGTCGATTCGACCTCGCGGCACGTCGCGCAGGAGTCGATCCAGATGCACGGCGGCATCGGCATGACGATGGAGTACCCGATCGGGCACTACGCGAAGCGCCTCACGGTGATCTCGCGGACGTTCGACGACGCGGATTCGCTCACGGCGGAGCTCGCGCAGATCGGCGGACTCATCGAACCGCACGCCGCAGACCTGTCCTGACCGGGCGGGTCGGTACGGGCTGGGCTGGTCGGTCCTAGCCGGGCTGGTCGGTCCTAGCCGGGCTGTCGGTCCGGTACGGGGCTGGTCGGTCCGGTACGGGGCTGGTCAGTCCGGTCGTCCGGGCCGGCAGGCGCAGGTTCGGCCGCATGAGGCGCCGGGAGACCATCAGAGTCTCCCGGCGCCGTTGCGTATCCGGGCTTGGGCTGAGACTGGGCGACCGCGTGGGTCTCTGCCTCGTCGTGGGTCCCGGCCTCGTCGCGTATTCGAGCTTGGGCTGAACGATGAGTCGGCTGCCTGCCCGGGCCGGGTCCGAGCGGCGGAACTGCCGGCCTGACCTGCGGGCGGGAGCCGCACCCCGATCGCAGTACGGTATCCGGCTGTGACGATTCCGCGCCGCCTCCGAGGTGCTGTGACGATTCCGCGCCGCCTCCGAGGTGCTGTGACGATTCCGCGCCGCCTCCGAGGTGCTGTGACGATTTTGTGCCGCCTCCGAGGTGATTGTGCGCCGCGCCCATGGCGAATCCGGCGCCGATTCCACCCTCAACCTTCCGCACAATCCGGGCGGTCACCCTCAACCTTCCGCACAATGGCGAGGAGGGGCAGGCGCTCGTCATGCGCGGAGCGCCGAGCCCCTACCCGACGGGCTGGTCGAAGACGTGGCGGCGCACCCACGCGTGCATCGTGATCGCTGCCGCCGCCGCGGCATTCATCGATCGCGTCGAGCCGTACTGCGCGATCGAGAGCACCGCCGAGCTCGCCCGATGCGCCTCCTCGCTCAGCCCCGGCCCCTCCTGACCGAAGAGGAGGAGGCAGCGCTGCGGCAGGTCGTAGGTCTCCAGCGGCACCGAGTCCGGGAAGTTGTCGACCCCGATGAGCGGCACGTCATTGTCTGTGCACCACTGCAGCAGGTCGTCGACGCTCGGATGGTGGATGACGTGCTGGTACTTGTCGGTGACCATCGCTCCGCGCCGATTCCAGCGCCGGCGCCCGACGATGTGGACGGCGGCGGCGTTGAAGGCGTTCGCCGTGCGCACGACCGACCCGATGTTGAGGTCGTGCTGCCAGTTCTCGACGCCGACGTGGAATCCGTGCCGCACCGTGTCGAGGTCGGCGACGATCGCGTCGTGCCTCCAGTAGCGGTACTTGTCGACGACGTTGCGCCGATCACCCTCGGCGAGCAGCTCCGGATCGTAGTGCTCGCCGACAGGCCAGGGGCCGGTCCACGGACCGACCCCCACCTGCTCAGCTTCGTAACCGTCGGTCACTTCGCGTCGTCGCTGTCGGCATCCTTCGCGGAGTCCCGGGCGCCTGCGGCCCTGGTCCCCCTCGCCGAGGTGGTTCCCTTCGACGCGGTGGTTCCCTTCGTCGAGGTGGTTCCCTTCGTCGAGGTGGTTCCCTGCGACGCGGCGGTGGACTTCGCAGACGCGGTCCCCTTCGCCGAGGTGGTGGCCGTGACGGTCTCGGACACCTCGACCGTCACCTCGTCGGACGCATCCGCGTCACTGTCGTCAGCATCCTGCGTCGCCGATGCAGCACCCTTCGAGCCCGACTTCTTCGAGCCAGTGTCCTTCGAGTCAGACTTCTTAGAATCCGCGTCCTTCGCGTCCGCGGCCTTCGCATCGGCATCCTTGGCCGCAGCGACCTTCTTGGCCCGCTTGCTCATCTTCACGGTCTTGCCACCGCGGCCGCCGCCGGCGAGCACCGACCTGACGTAGGCACCACCGGCGAGCGCGTGGATGATGAAGGCGAGCACCGCGGCGATGGCGGCGGCCACGAGGCCCTCCCACCATGCCGGCTGGGCGGCGAAGTAGCGGTCGGCGATGCCGATCGGCGAGGTGAACGGAACCCAGCCGAGGACCCGGCCGACCGTTCCCGAGGCGCCGACGATGACCGGGGCCATCGCACCGCCGACGGTGAGCACGCCGATGATCGCGACCATCGTCTTGCGCGCCTTGTCACCGGTGATCGTCGAGGCCCACACGAGGAGGGCGAAGATCGTCCAGGCGGTGAAGAACAGGGTGAGCGCGAACCAGCCGAGCCCCGGCAGCATCGCGAACGCGAGCGAGGTCTGACCCGAGATCGAGAGACCGAGCTCGAGGACGACGGCGGCCACGAGAAGGTGGATGACGACGAGCGTGAGCATGCCCGTCACCCGCCCCGAGGCGGCGGCGCGCGGCGGAATCGTCGCGGCGATGATCTCCGTGATCCGGTTGCGCTTCTCGAGCCGGAGGTTCTGGTAGAGCGCGGTGCCGAGCGTGGCGATGACGAGGAGCGAGAACACGACCATGCCCCACAGCAGCGGGACCGCGACGTCCTCGGGCACGGCCGGTGTCTGCAGCAGCGTCGCCTCGGTCTGCGGCGCGAGACGCTCGAGGAGCGCCGTGGGCTGCTTGTCGAGGGCGATGATCGTCGGCTGCGACTGGCCCGAGGGGTCCTGGATGAACGCGGCGTCGACCGTGCCGTCCCGGACGAGCTGCTCAGCCGCCTGCGCATCGGGGGCGTCGGTGATCGAGACGCCGAGCTGCTGCTCGTACATCGCGGCCTGCTCGCCGACTCCGACCATCGCCATGCTCGGGGTGCCCGAGCTCGCCTGTGCGTCGCGGACGATCCCGCTGACGATCACGGCGACGATGCCGAGGACGACGACGGCGACGGTGACGAGGAAGAACGGACTGCGCATCGTCGTCGAACTCTCCCGGTTCGACACGAGCCACGAGGCCTGGCGCCTGCCGACGTCGACGAACTCCGAGACGAGTCCCGTCTCGGGCAGATCCTCGGGGTCGGGGGTGTCCTCGGCGAGTTCGTAGGGAACCTCGTCGAGACCGAGCGTCGAATCCGCGGAATCCTCGCCGAGGCGGTCGTCGGCATCCGCCGAAGCGGCTTTGCCGGCAGCGGCTTTCCCGTCACCGGCCTTCCCGCTGGCAGGCTTTCCGGCGGCGGTCTTCCCGCTGGCAGGCTTTCCGGCACCGGTCTTCCCAGCACCGGCCTTACCAGCACCCGACTTCCCGGACGCCGAGACACCGGTCACTCCGCCGAGGTCGTCGAGGCTCGTCGGGGCCGTGCCCTTCGAGGTCGTCGTCTTCTTCGCGTCGTCGGGCGTCTGATCGTCCCGCGCATCGTCCTTGCGTGCCATCACAAAGTCTCCTTGAACTGCTCGGCCAACGTCGGGCGCACCCGCTCGAAGCGCTCCACCTTGCGCAGCGTCGCCACCGACGCGGCAGCGGAGCCGGGATCGTCGCTGCGGAAGCGGATGACGGTGTCGATGACCTCGATCTCCGTGATGCCCGCGCGTCCCCGCAGCGACGACGCGGCCGCCTCGGCGTCGGCCAGGGCGACCTCGTAGCGATGCTCGCCGAGGAGGTCGTCGACGCTGCCGGCGGCGGTGACCTTGCCCTGGCTGAGCACGACGATGTCGTCGGCGAACTTCTCCGCGGCCTCCCAGTCGTCGGTGGCGAGGATGACGGGCACGCCCGAGGCGGCATGGGCCCGCAGCAGGGACATGACGAGTTCGGTCGACTTCGTGTCGAGGCCGTTGAAGGCGTCGTCGATGACGACGACGTCGGGGTCGGCGGCCAGGGTCGCTGCAATGTCGACGCGGGCGATCTCGGCGCCGCTGAGGTTCTTCAGCGGGGCGTAGCCGCGGTCGGCGAGCTCGAGCCGGCCGAGCAGCGTCAGGGCATTGCGCTCGGCAGCACCGAGGGTGATGCCGTGGAGGCGCGCGAGATAGACGATCTGATCGATGACGCGCATGTTCGGGTAGCCGCCGCGCTCACCGGGCAGGTAGCCGAAGTTCTGCCGGTCGCCGAAGTCGAGTTCGTAGCCCTCGAGTTCGACGGTGCCCTCATCAGCGGTGATGAGGCCCATGATGACGCGCACGAGTTCGGTGCGGCCTGCCGATCGGGTCCCGACGATGGCGGTGATCCGACCCGGCTCGGCGGTGAAGCTCACCTCATCCAGATATGTCCGCTTCCCCTTGCGCAGGGAAATCCCTTTCAGTGTGAGCACACGCGATCCTTACGTTGTCCAACGGGCGCCGTTTGCAGCCACGGCCCTTGAGAGTTTCTCATCTATCGTGGTGAATCGCGCAGGGCGATTCAAACCAGGTCCGGGATTTCAACGGAATTGACAGTCGAGTCCCAGCTGGTGGTCGCGAGCTCAGTCGAGCCCGAGGTCCTTCGTCGTCAGCGCCGTGAGATAGGGGATCCCGGTGGCTTCGACCTTCTCCTTCGCCCCCGTGTCACGGTCCATGACGACGGCCACGGCGACCACCTCGGCGCCGGCCTCC
The DNA here is from genome assembly GCF_038429965.1 of Brevibacterium ammoniilyticum. Lineage (NCBI taxonomy): Bacteria > Bacillati > Actinomycetota > Actinomycetes > Micrococcales > Brevibacteriaceae > Brevibacterium > Brevibacterium ammoniilyticum. The sequence goes on along the minus strand of NZ_BAABNP010000009.1, from coordinate 91,332 downwards.
CTCAGCGCCTCGACGGCGGTGAGCACGGAACCGCCCGTCGTCGAGGTGTCCTCGACGGCGATGACACGCTTGCCGGCGACATCGGGACCCTCGACGCGACGGGACATCCCGTGCTTCTTCGCCTCCTTGCGGACGACGAACGAGTCGACGGGGGTGCCGCGGACGACGGAGCGGTGCATGACGGCGGTGCCGACGGGATCGGCGCCCATCGTCAGTCCGCCGACGGCGTCGATGGAGTCGAGCAGGCCCTCGGCCTCGAGGAGGTCGAGGACGACGTCGCCGATGAGCGGGGCCGAGCGGTGGTCGAGGGTGACCCGGCGCAGATCGAGGTAGTAGTCGGCCTCGCGGCCCGAGGAGAGGGTGACCCGACCGCGGACGACGGCGAGTTCGTCGATGAGGTCGAGCAGCTGTCGGCGGGTGTCCGCGGGGTCGGTCATGGCCCCCAGTCTACTTGGCCCTCACCTCGCCGAGGCGGGGGCCGGTTCCGCGGGCACGCTCAGTGTGCGCTGTCACGGGTGATCACCCTGAGATCGACCTCGACGGGCTTGCCGACCTCACGGTCGACGACGCCGAAGATCTCGTCGACGATCACAGCGACGGACCGCGAATCGTCGAAGTGGGCGTCGATGCGCACACGCCAGCCGTTCTCGGACTCGGAGAGGTCGATGCCCACGGGCTCTCCGCCGGAGCGGCGCAGCACGCGGGCCGTGGCGCTGGCCACGAGGTCCTTCATCCCCGGCGCGAGTGAGGCCACTCCCCCGATGCCGACGATCCGGTGGGCGAGCTGCTGCGCGGTGTGCGTGAGCGGGCCGCCCTCCGTCGGATCCGCATCGCCTTCCGCGTCGGGGCCCGGCGGCAGTGCGGGCTCGGAAGTCGCGTCCGGTCCCGCGGGAAGCTCGGGTTCCGGCGCCGGGGTGGTCGGTGGCTTCGGCACGGTTCCTGAACCGGCGCCTGCGCCTGCGCCTGCGCCTGCGCTCGGGGATGTGCCCGGCGCCGGCACGGGGCTGGTATCCCCGGTTCGCGCGGCGCTCGCTGGTCGGCGCCCCGGCATCGGCGCTGAGGGGGTGTCCGGATGCGACTCGGGCGGGTTCGGGGGAACGATGGGTTCCTCGTGCCTGACCTCGAGCGGAGTCGGCGTCTCGTGCGGGTCATGCGCCACGCGGGGGTCATTCGACATAGGCATCCTCGACTTCGATATCGATCCGTGCTGCCGGCACTCCGAGTTCGCGCTCCAGCGCTTCGGAGACCGCTGCCCTGATGAGATCCGCGGCGGCGACGAAACGGATGTCCGCGCGCATCGTCACGGTCAGCCGCACCTCGGCGGCGCTGCCGGACGGCTCCCCTGCGGCGGCGATGCCGACGCTGCGGGAGCGGATCCCGTCGACCGTGTCGACGGCACTGCGGATGATCGTCCGCACCGCCGCCGAGGCGATCGAGTACTCATGTCCCTCACTCGTGCGCAGCTTCGTCGACGGTCCTCGGTAGAGGTCGTTGCGGACGAGCTGGAGGATCCGTTCCCGGATCCCCGCGGTCTGCTCGGGGTCGGGAACGTAGTGGCCCAAATAGTCGTCGATGACATCGCGCAGCTCGGAGTCGAGATCGGGAGCGGCGCGCTCGGCGTCGAGGTCCGGAGCGGCGCGCTCGTCCTCGACCTGCCTGCGATCATCACTCATGTCCATCCCTTCATCCCTTCGACGATGGCGGCTCGGGCGCGATGGATCCGGCCGCGCACACTGCCTTCGGTGATGCCCAAGGTGTCCGCCACTTCAGCGTAGCTGAGGCCCTCCATCTGGTGGAGGACCCAGGTGATGCGCTGCTCGGTGGACAGGGTCGAGAAGACCTCGGCGAACCGTTCGAGCGCACTGCGCGCCTCGACGCGCTTCTCCACGGAAGCGCGTTCGTCGGGGTGGATGCCCATGTCCTCGGGGTCGACCGGATCCGTCGACCGGCTCACGCGTTTGCGCAGCACATCCGTGCACCGGTTCGAGGCCATCCGATAGACCCAGGTGCCGAAGGCCGCGGGAGCGTCGAGCGCAGCGAGCGATCTCCACGCCTGCACGAGAGTGTCCTGGACGACGTCCTCGGCGTCCTGCCTGTCCCCGAGCGTGCGCATCGCGAAGCGCAGCAGTCTGACCTCGTACCGGTCGACGAGTGAGGCGAAGGCGTCGACATCGCCTTCCCGGGCCCGCACGACGAGGGTCACGACGTCGATTCCATCATCACCTCTTGCCATGATTCAGATCATAGGCGAGGCGGCCACCTGGGAACATACCTTGTCGTGGAATTGCCGGAATGTTCACTGATTCGAGACCGCGGCGCACATCCCGCAACGCCGGAGGAGGGCCCGGCCCAGAGGGCGCAGAGGGCCTCCCGCCCAGGGGTGCGAAAAAAACTTCGGAATCGTGCGTGAGGATTCCGCACCCGCCGCGTCTGTACCTATGTCAGCACCTCCGACACGAAAAGGATTGAATGATCATGCCTGAGACCAAAGATTCCTCCACCACCTCGGCCGCTGGCTCGACCGCTTCGGCCGGCGCCGACATCAAGAGCCCCCTCGTCACCGACAAGGGCAACACGACGATCTCGGAGAACGTCGTCGCCAAGCTCGCCGGCATCGCGGCGCGCGAGGTTCCCGGCGTCTTCGGAATGGGCAACGCCGCTCGCCGTGCGTTCGACACCCTCACCGACCGGATCCCCGGCTCGCAGACGAACGTCTCGGGCGGAGTGTCCGTGGAGAAGGGCGAGAAGCAGACCGCGATCGATCTGACGATCGTCGTCGAGTACGGCTCCTCCATCGTCGACGTCGCCGAGGCGATCCGCCGCAACGTCATCCGTGCCGTCGAACAGGGCACCGGACTCCAGGTCGTCGAGGTCAACATCGACGTCACCGACGTCCACCTGCCCGACGACGACAACGACGACCAGAAGAAGCAGGACGAGTCGACCAGCCTCTCCTGACACACCCATCCCTCGCTGACGCCCCCGAGGCGAGCCCTCGCCTCGGGGAGCGCAGCGACAGCCCTGGAAGGACAGCCATGTCGAAAACACTTATCGGACTGCTCGTCGGACTGACCCTCGGCATCGTCGCGTACTTCGGAGGATTCATCGCATTCCTCGTCGTCGCAATCTGCGGTGGGCTCGGTCTCACCATCGGTCTCGTCCTCGACGGTCGACTCGACCTCGGAGCCCTGAGCTCGCGTTCGACGACGCGGAGGTGATCGGCGTGGCTGCATCACGCGGTAGCCTCACGATCGCGGACAAGGTCGTCGAGAAGACGGCCGCCGAGATCCTCAAGGGCATTCCCGGAGTGGGCGGCACGACCTCGGGCTTCCTCGGCATCGGCGGCAGTGACAGCCTCGATGCCAGACCGAGCGTGTCCGTGACGCTCTCCGGCCGCAGCTGCATCCTTCAGGTGCGGCTGGGCATCAGATATCCGCTGCCGATCTCCCAGACCACCGAATCGGTGCGCGAGACCCTACGCTCGAAGGTCGAGTCGCTCACGGGAGTCAGCGTCCGCCAGGTCGACATCGATGTGACCTGGCTCCGGCCCGAGACCGCGGGCCGCTCAGCAGAAGTGAGGAGTCTGGCATGAGTGCACAGCTTCTGCGCGCCCGTCCTGCACGGGTCGTGCCATCCGTCATCGTCGCCGTGGTCCTCCTGCTCATCGCCGTGGGTCTGGGATGGGCGGGGATCGCCGCGATCGCCCAGGCGAACTCCGCGAACGCGTCGCTGGAGACGATCCTGCCGGGCATCGCCGGCGCCGAATCGCTCCAGTGGAGCACCCCCGCCGTGATCGCCGTCGCCGTCGTCGTCGCCCTCATCGGCCTCGTGCTCCTCGTCCTCGCGATCTCGCCGGGAGCCCGCCGCATCCTCGGACTGCGGGCCCCTGCGGCCGAGCACGTCGAGCGCCTCGAGGTCGCCATGCCGACGTCCGCGCTCTCCGACCTCGCCGCCTCGGCGGCGGATTCCGTCGACGGGGTCGCCCGGGTGCGCGCCTCGTCGAACACCCGGTCGTCGATCGTCACGTTCAGCACCCCGGTGCGTGACACCGCCGAGATCCGCAGCGAGGTCGCCGATTCGGTCACGCGTCGACTGGATTCGATCGACTTCGTCAGGCAACCGAGCGTGCGCGTGCACGCGGTCAGGAGGCAGTGATGCGACGCATGGCAGCCGGGGCGAATCGCACCGGACTCTTCATCATCGGACTCATCCTCCTCCTCGGCGGGGCGTTCGCGGCCCTCTTCGGGCTCGGACTTCTGGGCAGCATCCTGCCGGGACTCGACCCCGCGGCGAGCCTCGCTCCGATCGCGGACAAGTTCGCACTTCCGTTCTCGGGCCTCGTCGCCGTCGTCATCGCCGTCGTGCTGGCCGTCATCGGCATCTGGTGGCTGTCCCTGCAGATCCCGCGCAAGGACGCCGCGAAGCCGCTGCGCCTGCAGCAGGATGCGCGGACGGGCATCACCTCGGTCACCGCAAATGTCATCGCCGAGGCGGTCTCCGACGATCTCGAGGCCACCGAAGGCGTCGAGGACGCCCAGGTCATCCTCCGCGGCAGCGCGAAGCGACCCGAGCTCATCGTCCACGTCGACGTCGACGAACGCGCCGACATCGATGCCGTCGTCGAGGAGATCGCCACCCGGGTCGCCGGGAACGCGAGCGAAGCACTCGGAGTGCCGATCGCGGCCATGGGTCTCGAGATCGGCGTCGCCCGCACCTCGAATCGGAAGCAGCGCGAGGTCACTCTCGCCTAGCCGGCCGGANGGCCCCACCGCTCCGTCTCTCATTCGGCCCGGTCGAGTCCCCACGCCTCGGCGAGGAGTTCGACGGACCTGGCCCGCAGCGCGGGATCGAAGGTGTACGTCGTGATGATGAGTTCGTCGACGCCGAGGTCGGCGACGATCTCCTCGAGTCGTGCCACCGCGGTCTCCGGCGAACCGACGGCCCTGACCTGCTGGAAGTCCTCGACGAAGCGCAGAGCATCGGGGCCGATGACCTCCGCGAGGTCGTCGACCGGCGGAGCGAGCGGTCCGCGTCGGCCGGTCGCGATGCCCGCTGCGAGCTGCCCGGCGGTCGTGAACAGGCGCCTCGCCTCCTCATCGGTCGGGGCGACGAGGACGTTGACCCCCGCCATGACATAGGGGACATCGATCTCCGCGGTGACGTAGTCGGTCGAGAACGACTCCCGGTACCGACGGATCGCCGCATGCCGCGCGGCCGGAGCGAAGTGCGAGGCGAAGACATAAGGCAGACCGAGGGCGGCGGCGACCGTCGCCCCGTCGAGGCTCGACCCGAGGATCCACAGGGGCACGTTCGTCCCCTGCCCCGGCATCGCCGTGATCTGCCCGGTCCCTTCGCCGAGGTGGCGCTGGAGTTCGACGACGTCCTCGACGAACGTGTCGGCGGCCGCCGTCCCCCGACGCAGCGCCGCCGCCGTCCGCGGATCCGTGCCGGGAGCTCGCCCGAGGCCGAGGTCGATGCGGTCGCCGTACATCTCCGCGAGCGTGCCGTAGTATTCGGCGACCATGAGCGGGGAATGGTTGGGCAGCATGACTCCCCCGGAACCGAGCCGGATCCGAGCCGTGTTCTCCGCGGCCCGGCCGATGAGCAGCGAGGTCGCCGACGACGCGAAGGTGGGGACGTTGTGGTGCTCGGCGTACCAGTACCGCCGGTATCCGAGGCCGTCGGCGAGACGGGCGAGCGCGACCGATTCGTCAAGGGCCGTTGAGACGCTCATCCCCTCGGAGACGGGGACGAGATCGAGGATCGACAGCGGGACACGAGTCTCTGACATCGCGGTTCCTCTCTTCGACGTGCGGACAGGATATACCCGACTCACACGCTGCGCTCTGCCTTCGCAGTGGCCGCCTGCGACGCTTCCCGCGTGCGCGCCCAATCCTCCTCGCTCATCTCTGACAGAGAGGCGAAGGTCGCGGGTCCCGCGAGCATCTGCCGCGGCAGCGCGAAGCGACCCGAGCTCATCGTCGACGTCGACGTCGACGTGATTGCCGTCCGCCATCGGACGACGCCGTGGGCAGCCGATCGCCTTCGACCGTCGAGGTGGACAACCCGTGGGATACATCACATCGCCGTACCGGAGGCTTCACCCTGAGCGGACGTTCGATGACGCCTGCCGCTCGGACACGCGCCACAGCCGCGTCGGACGGGGTCGCAATGACCTCAGGAATGACTTTCAGTGACGTGAACGATGACTTAATCATGACCTGAACTGGCCGCTCGTAGGCGATCGCGGGCTGCTCATTTCTGCTCAAAAGCCTGCGGATTTGAACAGTGTTCTGCAAACAGTTGACGCTGCCGTGATCGAAAGAGGGTGAATGACAAAGACCCCGGGGCGCGTAATCGCGTCATCCCGGGGTCCTCGCAGCACTCCCCTCGAGTACCCGGACGCATCCCCATACGTCCGTTATGTCCACCCGATCCCCACCGGGCGGACATCACAATTTCACCACACCTTCCGCCTCGTTGTAAAGGTTGATCTCCCACTTATTTACTCTCATTGAATGAGAGATTCGATGTCTCTGACTCGAGAACCCGCAGATCAGAGCGTCGGTCAAGATGGTTCAAACCTCAACTTTCCTGGTCATTCAGGGTCGAAAAAAACTTTCCGAAAAAGTTCTCACGGGAATCCTCCGGCACCTCGTCCGCACTGCCGCGATCATGTCGGCGGTCGAATGCGAATCCCTGAGAACCCCGCCGAACAAGACCGCGCGGAACGAACCGGGCGAACTTCGCGACCAGCGAGTACTGCCAACCGGGAATCGACACCACCCTCCCGCGGCGGGCATCGTGCAGGGAAGTGCGCACGACGTCATCGACACTCAGCCAGATCCACCCCGGTCCTGGTCGCATCGCTCCGAGCCGTTCGTGGAACTCCGTGCGGACGAAGCCGGGCAGCACCGCAGTGACGGTCACCGGGGTCTCCCTCAGCTCCCCGGCGAGCGCCTCGGTGAAGACGAGGCTCGCCGCCTTCGATGCCGCGTACTGCCCCATCGTCGTCAGCGCGGCCAGTGAGGACACGGTGATGATGCCCCCGCGTCCGCGGTCCCGCATGCGCGCAGCCGCGGCGAGCGAGAGCTCGCGCACGGCACCGGAGAGCACTGTGTCGAGGTCCGCGACATCCTGCGGATCGGAGTCGAGGAGACCGTGCTTGAGCCCGTAGCCGGCGTTGTTGACGAGCACATCGACCCGACGGGTCTCGATGACCTCGACGACCGCGGCGATGTCCGCAGGCTTCGAGAGGTCGGCGGGCACCACCTCGGCGCGGATGCCGTTCTCGGATTCGAGCTGTGCTGCGAGCGCCTGCAGCCGCTCCGCACTGCGGGCGACGAGGACGAGGTCGAATCCCTCGGCGGCGAGCGCCCGGGCATAGCCGCGGCCCAGGCCCGCACTCGCGCCGGTGACCAGCGCCCGGGGCCCGGAGCCACCCGCACCGGCGTCGCGGGCCGTGGTCATTTCGCGCCTTGGCCCATCCGCACCGTCAGCGACTGCGCGGCCGTGCCGATGGGACCGAGCGCATCACTGAGCACGCTCGCCGTCTCCCCGACCCCGGTGGGCCCGAACGCGACGCGGGTCTCGAAGCCGACCCAGCCCGGCTCGGGCGTGCGGACGAGGTGAATCGTGAGGTCGACGTTGGGGAAGAAGGTCGTGCGCGGGTCGGCGCGGATCGCCAGCCCGTTCGCGGTGTCGACGAACTTGACGACGGCGGCCGCAGGCGGGTCGACCTCGCCGTCGACGAGCGGCAGCGGGGAGGTGATCCAGCTGCGGGCGAACCCCGGTCGCGCATCGGCGTCCTGCCGGCCCGCGAGCGAGGCGATGTATCCCCCGCCCCACCGCTGACTGAACGGAGAGGCCGGCATCTCCTCCGGTGCGGCCAGCGGCGTCCATTCGCTGCCGGTCACCGCTTCCGTGTCGCTGCCGAGCAGCCGCCACACCCGGGCCTGGATGCTCACCCGGTCGCCGTGGCGCATCGAGGCTTCGATGAGCTCGATCGTCCGGCCGGGGCGGACGACGCTGACGTCGATCGTGAACTCTCCGGAATGGATGACGCCGAGGATGTCGAAGCTCACCCGGGAGACGATCTTCTCGCTCGGCAACCGCCGCTCCACCTCGGCGAGGACGAGGCCGGAGGCGGGGGCCAGATGCTGCTCCCCGGGCTGCCACGCGCCCTGACTGTGCAGCGTCGAGACGAAGCGGTCCTCACCGAGGCGCACATAGTAGGAGTCGGGGACGGTCGCGCCGTCGTGGCCGAGGTGGCGATTGAGAGCGTCAGGCATGCCGCCAGACTATCGGGTGCCATCGACGCGGACACCGTCTAGGGTGGAGGGGTGAGAATCGCGACGTGGAATGTCAACTCGATCCGTGCCCGTGCCGAGAGGATCGGAGCGTGGCTCGACCGCTCCGATGCCGATGTGCTGGCGATCCAGGAGCTCAAGTGCCGGGACGACCAGTTCCCGCGGGAGGTCTTCGACTCCCGCGGCTACGAGGTCGCCTTCCACGGCCTCAACCAGTGGAACGGGGTGGCGATCGCCTCCCGCGTGGGTCTTGAGGATCCGCAGATCGGCTTCGCGGGCATCCCCGCCTATGAGGACGTCGTCGAAGCGCGGGCGATCTCGGCCACGTGCGGAGGGGTGCGGGTCCACTCGCTCTACGTCCCCAACGGCCGCGAACTCGGCCACCCGCACCTCGACTACAAACTTCAGTGGTACCGGGCGCTGACCGACGTCGTCGCAGACACCCTCGCCGCGGACCCCGAGGAGAAGCTCGTGCTCTGCGGTGACTTCAACGTCGCCCCCTTGGACGAGGACGTCTGGGACATGGCCGCCTTCGAAGGCGCCACCCACGTCTCCCCGCCGGAGCGTCAGGCCTTCTCCGACCTCCTCGGCGCCGGCCTGACCGAGGTGACCCGGCAGTTCACCCCGGGACCCGGGGTCTACACGTACTGGGACTACCAGCAGCTGCGGTTCCCGAAGAAGCAGGGGATGCGCATCGACTTCGAGCTCGCCTCGCCCGCGCTCGCACGGACCGCTGCGGCCGCGATGATCGACCGCGAGGAGCGCAAGGGCAAGGGGGCCTCCGACCACGCCCCCGTCATCGTCGACTTCGACGTCTGAGTCCTCGGCTGCGTCGTGCCGACCGTCCGCCGAGGCTGTTCCCTCGACTCGTGCTCTCCCCCGTTCCGACACCCGGCGAGCAAAGCAGCCGAAAGCATGGACATCGCCCCGCTCATCTGGTGAAGTTGGAGCAGGAGGAAGGTGACGACGATGTCAGCAACAGTCCGTGAGCTTGTCGGAGAGGCCTACGAACGACGCGAATCCACCTGGAGGGCGGCGCTGGAGACGGTCGAGGATTGGATCGACGCGGCGCGCTCGAGATCCCCCCAGCTCACCGAGGACCGGATGCGGATCGTCCCCGGCCGGATCAAGGACCCCCTGCGCACGGGAGAGAAGCTGCGCCGCAAACTCGCCGACGCCAACGATGAGATCCACGAAGCCGTCGAGGTCGAGAACCAGGTCATCGACGTCGTCGGCGCCCGCGCCGTGTGCCGCACCGAGCGCGAGCAGTCCGTCCTCTGGGACATCCTCACCGATCCCAACGACGACTCCGCGATCAGCATCGTCGAGGTCCGCGACTACACGGCCCACCCCAAGCCGTCCGGCTACCGGGGCCGCCACCTCATCGTCGAGGTGCCCTTCGACTCCGAGCCCTCCGTGCTCGTCGAACTCCAGATCCGCACGATCCTCCAGGACGCCTGGTGCGTCCTCGCCGAGGAGCACCTGTTCAAACCCGGCCAGGTGCTCACCTCCGATTCGCAGCAGGAGAGGCTCTCCCTCGTCCTCGCCGGCCTCTTCGCGCAGGCCGACTCCGTAGCCGGGTTCATCGCCGACGACGTCGGCGCCTATCTCGGCCTCGGCAATGCGGCTCCCCCGCGGACGATGTCCGATCCCGCCGAGGAGGCTCCGTCGATCGAGGTGACGATCCGCGAGCTCAACCACTCCTACGTCCTCGCCGCCGACGAGGTGGGCCGCCACGGCATCATCCGCTTCGAAACGCTCGGGCTCACCCCCGACAACCCCGACCGTGCGGGCCTGCCCTCTCCCGGCGACACGCTGCGGGTGCGCATGGACGAATCCCACTCGACCCGGTACTTCATCCCCGTCTCCGGCGAAGGCTGAACCGCCTCGGCGCACCGACTAGACTTGTCTCCCATGGGAAAGAAGTCGAAGCGCTCCAAGGAAGACCTCATCGCCAAGCGGCTGGCCAGGGCTCAGGCCACCGCCTTCATCGCTCGCCCCTTCGAGGGTCTGCCGTTCGAATCGGACCTCATCTGCCTGCGCGAACTCGTCCCCGCGGCGACCGCAGAGGTGCGGCTCAATGCCGAGCACGGCGGCCACACGGTGACGATCGCCTCCCTGCTGCCCGCCGCCTGGCAGGCGTGGCACCGCGAGGACGGCGAGGTCTACGCCGGCATGCAGGTGCCCGTGTCCTCGACCGATGCCTCCCGCGACGTCGCCCGCGGCATCCTCACCGCCGTCGAGGCGCAGCCGGGCACGACGGTCGAGGGAACCACCGAACCCGGTGAGGGCCCCCGACTCCAGGACATCCTCGACCTCGAGGCGCCCTTCGACGTCCGCGTCCGCGAATCCTTCGACTACTGGGACCTGCCCGGTGACGACGACGAGGTCGCCGCCGCCCTCGAGCAGGCGAACGAATCGGTCACCCCGACGGAGAAGCTCGCCTCGGTGACCGCCGCGTACTGGACCGAGATGTCCGGGCGCACCTACGTCCGCTGGGCCCGCAGCGAAGGCGAGGACCGGGTCGTCGACGCACTCGCCCGCCTCGCGGCCGTGGGCGGCAACGACCTCGGCGGGCCGGGGACGTTCCTCGGCTACTTCCGCGCCCACGGGATCATCATCCCCGTGTGGGAACTCGAGTTCGGCACGCAGGCCGACGACGTCGAGGAGCCGATCGCCGAGTTCGCGACCCGCCTCGACGCGGCGCTGTCCACGGACGAACCGCTGAGCACGGAAGCCCGCCGGGTCCGGTCGGGCATCCTCGCCCGCCAGCTCACCATCCATTGACCGTCACGCGGCCCCGCAGCGGGGTCTCGTGTCGTCAGTGTCAAGAGGAGAGGAAGAACTCCGTGCCCGAGCAGCGCACACCGAGCGGAATCGCCGCCGTCATCCCCGCGATGAACGAAGCCGAGAGGATCGCGGCGACCGTGGCGAGCACGAAGCTCATCCCCGGCGTCGACATCGTCATGGTCGTCGACGACGGGTCGAGTGACGACACCGGGACCGTCGCCCGACGCGCCGGAGCCGAGGTCGTCACCCACCGGAAGAACAAGGGCAAGGCCGCGGCGATGATGACCGGCGCCTTCGCGATCCGCAACCGTGAGATCTCCGAAGCCGGCCCCGGTGAGACGCCCGCGCACCGGGCACTGCTCTTCATCGACGGCGACCTCGAGGACTCCGCGGTCAACACCGCCCCGCTCGCGGCCCCGGTCCTGGCCGGCGAGGCCGATATGACGATCGCGATCCTGCCCGCCCAGAAGCGCAAGGGCGGCGGGTTCGGCCTGGTCGTCGGACTCGCGAAGAAGGGCATCGCCGAACTCTCCGGGTTCGAAGCGACCCAACCGCTCTCGGGCATGCGCTGCCTGTCTCGTGAGGCCTTCGACGCGGCCCTGCCGTTCGCCGCCGGCTGGGGTGTGGAGACGGGGATGACGATCGACGTCGTCAACGCCGGCCTGCGCGTCGAGGAGGTCGAATGCGACCTCCACCACCGGGTCACCGGACGCGATCTCAAGGCCCAGCTCCACCGGGCCGCCCAGTACCGCGACGTGGCCCGCGCCCTGCTCGCGCGCCGACTGCGGGGAACGAAGTGAGGTACGCGTACCTCGGCCCCGAGGCGACGTTCACCGAGGCGGCCCTGCTGACCTACCTCGACGCGAAGGGCCTGCGCGAACAGGCCACGATCCAGCCGATGCGCGGGGCCGCCTCGGCGCTGGACTCCGTCCTCGAGGGTGAGAGCACGGCCGCCATCGTTCCGATCGAGAACTCCGTCGAAGGCGGAGTACCGGCGACGATCGATGCGCTCACCGAGCACGGGGACCTCCAGATCATCGCCGAGGTGGTCGTGCCCGTCCGCTTCGTCCTCGCCGTGCGCCCGGGCACCGAGGCAATCACCTCGTTCGGCTCCCACCCTCACGGCGAGGCGCAGGTGCGCGCCTATATGTCCGAGCACTACCCCGACGCCGTCTACATCCCCACCTCGTCGACGGCCGCCGCGGCCCGCGACCTCGCCGGCAACGCCGGTGACCATGTCGCCGCGGTGTGCCCGGCCCTGGCCGCCGAACGCTACGGCCTCGAGATCGTGGCCGAAGACATCGGCGACCGCCAGGACGCCGTGACCCGGTTCGTCGTCGTCGCCCTGCCCGGGCAGATCCCCGCGCCGACCGGTGCGGACAAGACGACCCTCGTCGCCGCCCTGCGCTCCGACCGGCCGGGCGCCCTCCTCGAACTCCTCGAGCAGTTCTCGACCCGGGGCATCACGATGTCGCGGATCGAATCCCGACCCACCGGCGACCGGCTCGGCCTCTACCAGTTCTCCATCGACCTCCTCGGCCACATCCGGGAGGCCCGCGTCGCCGATGCGCTCCTCGGCGTCCACCGGGTCGCGATGAGCGTTAAGTTCCTCGGCAGCTATCCCAGTGCCGATGCCACCCGTCCGATCATCGATCCGACGACGACGGACTCCTCGTTCGCCGAGGCGGGCGCGTGGCTGTCCGGGGTCCTCGACCGGGACTGAACCGCCGGGACCGGTCCGCCGGGACTGAACCGCTGGGACCGGTCCGCCGATCCGACCGCACCGCCTCGACGAAGGAGTCGACCATGGAACCCGTTCCCGCGAACTGCGCGGCGGCCGCCAGCGCCGAGACCCCCGATGCGATCGTCGTCGGGGCGGGACTCGCCGGACTCGTCGCCGCCTACGAACTCACCCGGGCGGGCCGGCGCGTGCTCATCGTCGACCAGGAGAACAGGGCCACCCTCGGCGGTCAGGCCCACTGGTCGCTCGGGGGGCTCTTCCTCGTCGACTCTCCCGAGCAGCGTCGCCTCGGCGTCCGGGACTCCCTGGACCTCGCCCGCCAGGACTGGGCCGCCTCGGCGGGGTTCGACAGGGACAGCGACCGCTGGCCGCGCGCCTGGGCAGAGGCCTACCTCGAGTTCGCCGCCGGGGAGAAGCGGGGCTACCTCCGCGACCTCGGTCTGCGGCTGACGCCGATCGTCGGCTGGGCCGAACGCGGCGGTGGCGGTGCCGACGAGCACGGGAACTCCGTGCCCCGCTTCCATCTCACGTGGGGCACCGGTCCCGAGGTCGTGCGCATCTTCCGGGAACCTCTCGAAGCCGCCGAGGCGGACGGCCGGGTCGACTTCCGGTTCCGCCACCGCGTCGACGAGCTCATCACCGAGGGCGGTGCCGTCGTCGGAGTCCGCGGGCACGTCCTCGCCCCGAGCCCCACGGCCAGGGGTATTGCCTCGAATCGGGAGGAGATCGGCACCTTCGCCTTCCGGGCGCCCGCCGTCATCGTCACCACCGGCGGGATCGGCCACAACGTCGATCTCATGCGTCGATACTGGCCGACCGAGCGCCTCGGCGAATTCCCGTCCCGGATGCTCGCCGGGGTCCCCGCCCACGTCGACGGTCGGATGCTCGAGATCGCCGAGGCGGCCGGGGCGAACCTCATCAACCGGGACCGGATCTGGGCATACACGGAGGGCATCGAGAACTGGAACCCCGTGTGGCCGGATCATGGGATCCGCATCATCCCCGGACCCTCGTCGCTGTGGTTCGACGCCGAAGGTCGGCGCCTGCCCGCCCCGAACTATCCGGGCTTCGACACGAACCGGACGATGCGGGCGATCCTGTCCACCGGCCACGACTACTCGTGGTTCGTCCTCAACTCCGCGATCATCAGCAAGGAGTTCGCGCTCTCGGGCTCCGAACAGAACCCGGACATCACGCTCAAGGACTGGCGGCTGACCCTCGAGCGCGCCCGCTCGAGCGACGCCCCGGGCCCGGTCGAGGCGTTCATGCGCTTCGGGTCCGACTTCGTCGTCGCCGAGTCCACCGAGGAGCTCGTGGCGGGGATGAACGCCCGCTCCCGCGGTCCCCTCATCGACCATGACCGCCTCGTCGCCCAGATCCGCGACCGGGACCGGGAGGCCGCCGACCCGGAGGCCGCCGACGAACAGGTGCGGGCGATCCACGCAGCCCGGCGCTACCTCGGCGATCGGATCGTGCGGGTGGCCGCTCCGCACGCGATCCTCGACCCGGCACTCGGACCGCTCATCGCGGTGCGCCTGAGTCCGCTTTCGCGCAAGACGCTCGGCGGGCTGGAGACGAACCTCGACTCCCAGGTCCTCGACTCCCGGGGCGAACCGATCCCCGGGCTCTATGCCGCGGGCGAGGTCGCCGGGTTCGGCGGCGGCGGAATGCACGGGTACAACGCGCTCGAGGGGACGTTCCTCGGCGGCTGCATCTTCTCCGGACTCCGCGCGGGGCGGGCCGTGCGCTGACCGCGGTCAGCGCCGCGGTCAGGCGGCGTGCGCCCGGGTCAGGCAGAGGTGTCGGGGGTCTCGTCAGCGACCGCCTCGGCGGCGGAATCACCGGGCGTCGGGCGCTGCAGGCGTGACGGGGTGAGGTACTGGGTCGTCGAGATCCCGAGCACCCGCTGTTGGCGGGTGAGGTTGTACGTGCGGTCGAACTGGAGGTATTCGACGAGGAAGAGCCGCGCGCTGTCACCGCGTTTGAAGAACGACTTGACCTTGAGCCCGACCTTCGCGGCCACGAGCGCCTTGTCCTTCGCGATCGCCTCGATGACGACGGGGTCGTAGCCCATCCGCGCGAAATGCGTGGCGACGGCGTCCTTGAGCCGGTACGGGATGGGATCGCCGATGTTGAACGGACCCGAGGCCGAGGGCACGTCGAGGCACGCGAGCGCGACGCGGACGAGGTTGTCGATCGCCGTCAGCGTCATCTTCTGCCGCCCGCCTCCGGGCAGGGTGAGCACGCCCTTGCGCGCGAAGCAGCGCAGGCTGGGCATGAACATCGTCTCCCCGGGACCGTAGACGGCGGCCGGGCGGAGGATCGCGGCGTCGGGGCGGATGCGGGTGACGAGCTGCTCGGCGAGGACATGCGTCTTCGCATACGCGTCGTGGTACTCGTTCGGGTCCTTCGGCCCCGCCTCCTCCCAGAGGTCGGTGTGGGGTGCGGTCGGCGAGTAGACGGTCGTCGAGGAGAGGTGGACGATCCGCGCGCCCTCGAAGACGTCGAAGACGTTGCGCGTTCCCGTCACCCTGACGTCGTAGAGGTCCTCGTACGAGGCGGTGACGTCGTGGATGCCCGCACAGTGGAAGACGGCGGTGACCTTCTTCGACAGCGAACGCACGGGCGCGGGCGCTTCGGTGCGGATGTCCCATTCCTGGAAGTTCACACCCGGGATCTGGGGATCGCGTCGACACAGGGCGTAGACCGGCTCCTCGCGCGTCGCCAGAGCCCGGGCGATGGCACCGCCGATGAAGCCGCTCGCCCCGGTCACCACTATCGCCACGGCCGCTCCTTGCTCTTCTTTGCGGGTGCAGCGCATCCCCCTTAGCGGCGCTTCGCATCCGGCCGAACAGGCTTCGGTCAGGGGGAGTCCGCGCTGCACACGGAACACTGCCTTGCCTAAGGCAACTGTAACCGACGGGACCGTGGGTCCCGGCGGGAGGGCCCGGAAATTCACCCCCACAGCAGCGCATCCGGAGAATACAATTGCCTCAGTCGTAACCTTCCTTGCCCCAGCCGCGCTGCCTCAGGAGTCCCCGATGACGACATTGCTCATGGTCATCGGCTTCGGCGCTGCCACGAGCATCGTCGTGGGCATCGGTCAGAAGGTCCGACTGCCGTGGCCGGCGCTCATGGTCGTCATCGGCATCGTGGGTGCCTTCATCCCCACCTTCGCCGAGGTGACGATCGAACCCGATCTCATCCTCCCCCTCTTCCTCCCGCCCCTCCTCTTCGCCGCGGCGCAGAAGACCTCGTGGGCGCTGTTCGCGATCCGTTGGCGCTCGATCCTCGGCATGGCCGTGGCCCTCGTCGGGGTCACGGTGGCCGCGGTCGCCGGCTCCGCGCTCCTCCTCATCCCCGGTATCACGATCGCCGCGGCCATCGCCCTGGGCGCGATGCTCGCCCCACCCGACCCCGTCGCCGTCGACGCGGTCGCGGGCACCGTCTCGATTCCTCGGCGGATCATGTCCTCCCTGCAGAGCGAGGGGCTGTTCAACGACGCCGCCTCCCTCGTCATCTTCCAGACCGCGATGGCCGCGGCCCTGGCCGGCACCGAGGTCGACTTCGGTGAGCTCATCCTCGCCTTCCTCCTCTCCGCCGTCGTCGCGATCGCGATCGGCTTCGCCGTCGTCGCCGTGGTGTGGTGGGTGATGTCGCGCATTGACCACACGATCGCCCGCTCCTCGCTCATGCTCGTCCTGCCCTTCGGCGTCTACCTGCTCGCCGAGCACTTCCACGCCAGCGGAGTCATCGCCGTCGTCGTCGCCGCCCTCGAAGTGCGCAGGCGCGACGTCGAGGGCAACTCCGCCGAACGTGTCACCCAGGCTTCGACATGGCAGGTCCTCGAGATGCTCATCACCGGCATCGCCTTCGGGCTCATCGGCCTCGACCTGCGTCTCATCGCGGAGAGGGAGAGCGGCGACCTCGGTCAGGCCGTGCTCATCGGGCTCGCGATCGCGGGCGTGATCGTCCTCGTGCGCTTCGCGTGGCTGCTCCTGGGCACCGCGCTCGTGGCCACGCGCGGGCGCGAGGACCCGGATGCGGCGCCGCTGTCCGTCCGCGACGCCGTGCTCATGACCTGGGGCGGGATGCGCGGGCTGGCCACGATCGCCTTGGCGCTGTCGATCCCGCAGGTCACCGCCACCGGGGAGCCGTTCCCGGGGCGCACCTACATGGTCGTCGCCGCTGCCGTCGTCCTCCTGATCACGCTGGTGTTCGCCGGGCTGAGCTTCCCCACCGTCGTCGGCTGGCTCGGCATCGACGACGAGGAGGAGCGGGAACGGGCGCAGACCGCGCAGATCGCCAAGCGCGCCTATGCCGCGGCCCTGGCCCAGATCAAGGCCGACGACACCCTTCCCGACGAGGTCACCGAGGCGCTGCGGGCGAGATTCAAATCCCTGCGCACTCAGCTGCTGGGCACTCCTGACGATCAGGCGAGCGCCGAACAGGCGGCGGCGTTCAAGGAGAACCGCGGAAAGCTCATCGCCGTGCAGAAGAAGGCGATGCAGGCCGCCCGGACGGAAGTGCTCAAGGCCCGCAACGAACGCGGCACCGACCCGGAGATCGCCGACAGGGTGCTCCGGCGCTTCGACCTGCAGGCGGTGATGCAGCCCTGAGATTTCCGCAGAATGTCAAAGTTGAGTGGAATAGACTCAACTTTGGAGGCGTTGAACCGAAGAGAAGCAGTCACACACCAATCACAAGGAGATGCGCATGGACGCACAGATGACGACCAAGTCACGAGAGGCGCTGCAGGCGGCGGTCAACGACGTCGTCGCACGCCACAACAACCAGATCGAACCCGCCCACCTCGTCGCGGCCCTGCTCGAGCAGCCCGATTCGCTGGCCTCGAACCTGCTGGCCAAGGTCGGCGCCGACCGCCAGTCGGTGCTCACCGCCGTCGACGCCGTCATCGGCGGCTTCCCCACCGTCAGCGGGTCCTCCGTCTCACAGCCGAGCCTGTCCCGGGCCGGGCTCGAGATGATGAACCTCGCCCAGGAGGAGATGACGGCGCTCGGCGACCAGTTCGTCTCCACCGAACACCTCCTGCTCGCCGCCGCGGCGATGCACGACGGCTCCGGTGACGCCCTGCGCGCCAACGGCGCGAGCCGCGATGCGCTGCTCGCCGCCCTGCCCGAGCTGCGCGGAGGCAAGAAGGTCACCTCGGAGAACCCCGAGGACACGATGCAGTCGCTGGAGAAGTTCGGCATCGACCTCACCGCCGCCGCCCGCGACGGCAAGCTCGATCCCGTCATCGGCCGCGACAAGGAGGTGCGCCGGGTCATCCAGGTGCTCTCGCGGCGGACGAAGAACAACCCCGTGCTCATCGGCGAGCCCGGCGTCGGCAAGACCGCCGTCGTCGAGGGCCTCGCCCAGCGCATCGTCGCCGGCGACGTGCCCGAGTCCCTGCGGGACAAGACGCTCATCAGCCTCGACCTCTCGGCCATGGTGGCCGGCGCGAAGTACCGCGGCGAGTTCGAGGAGCGCCTCAAGGCCGTGCTCGAGGAGATCAAGAACGCCGACGGGCAGATCATCACCTTCATCGACGAGCTCCACACGATCGTCGGTGCAGGCGCCGGCGGGGACTCCTCGATGGACGCCGGGAACATGCTCAAGCCGATGCTCGCCCGCGGTGAGCTGCGGCTCATCGGCGCGACGACGCTCGACGAGTACCGGGAGAACATCGAGAAGGATCCCGCGCTCGAACGCCGCTTCCAGCAGGTGTTCGTCGGGGAGCCGAGCGTCGAGGACACGATCGCGATCCTCCGCGGCCTCAAGGAGCGCTACGAAGCCCATCACAAGGTCTCGATCAACGACGGCGCCCTCGTCGCCGCCGCGGGTCTGTCGAACCGGTACATCACCGGCCGTCAGCTCCCGGACAAGGCGATCGACCTGGTCGACGAGGCGGCATCACGGCTGCGCATGGAGATCGACTCGGCCCCGGTCGAGATCGACGAGCTGCGTCGCGGCGTCGACCGCCTGAAGATGGAGGACATGGCCCTGTCGAAGGAGACTGACTCCGCGTCCCAGGAGCGCCTGAGCAATCTGCGCGCCGACCTCGCCGACAAGGAGGAGCAGCTGCGCACTCTCGAGGCGACGTGGGAGTCCCAGCGGGCCGGCCTCAACCGGGTCGGTGAGCTCAAGACGAAGCTCGATGAGCTGCGTTCGCAGGCCGAGAAGGCCCAGCGCGACACCGACCTCGAGACCGCCTCCCGTCTGCTCTACGGGGAGATCCCCGCGGTGCAGAAGGAGATCGCCGAGGCCGAGGCCGAAGAGGCCGAAGCCGACGCGGGTCAGACCTCCGATCCGATGGTCAGCGACAAGGTCACGGCCAACGACATCGCCGAGGTGGTGGCGTCGTGGACGGGCATCCCCGCCGGACGTCTCATGCAGGGCGAGGTCGAGAAGCTCCTCGGCGCCGAGAACGAACTGGGCAAGCGCCTCATCGGGCAGAAGGACGCCGTGGCTGCGGTCTCCGACGCCATCCGCCGCTCGCGGGCAGGCGTGTCCGACCCCGATCGTCCCACCGGTTCGTTCCTCTTCCTCGGACCGACCGGTGTCGGCAAGACGGAGCTGGCGAAGTCGCTCGCCGACTTCCTCTTCGACGATGAGAAGGCTCTCATCCGCATCGACATGAGCGAGTACGGGGAGAAGCACACGGTCTCCCGCCTCGTCGGTGCCCCTCCGGGCTACGTCGGCTACGACGAGGGCGGTCAGCTCACCGAGGCGGTCCGCCGTCGGCCGTACTCCGTCGTCCTCCTCGACGAGGTGGAGAAGGCGCATCCGAGCGTCTTCGACATCCTCCTCCAGGTCCTCGACGACGGCCGTCTCACCGACGGTCAGGGTCGCACGGTCGACTTCCGGAACACGATCCTCATCCTCACCTCGAACCTCGGTTCGCAGTTCCTCGTCGATCAGGCGATGACCGCGCAGGAGCAGAAGGATGCGGTCATGGACGTCGTGGCCTCGGCGTTCAAGCCGGAGTTCCTCAACCGCCTCGACGACATCGTGCTCTTCGACGCGCTGAGCAACGACGAGCTCACCTCGATCGTCGACCTGCAGATCAAGAGCATGGACAAGCGCCTCGCCGATCGTCGGATCACCCTCGACGTCACACAGGAGGCCAAGGACTGGCTCGCGCTCGAAGGCTACGATCCGGCGTACGGTGCAAGGCCGCTGCGCCGCCTCGTGCAGCGCGAGATCGGGGACAAGCTGGCGCGGAAGCTGCTCGCCGGCGACATCCAGGACGGCGACACGGTGCTCGTCACGATGCCCGAGCACGCCGACACCACGGGTCTGGAGCTCCAGGCCAAGCAGTGAGGCCTTGACTCGGCTCGAAAGAAGGAGGGGCGACCATCACGGTCGCCCCTCCTTCCGCATGTCCGGACGGAGGGTGTCTCCCTGTCCGGGCGGCAGGTGCCTCCACGTTTGGGCGGCAGGTGCCCTTCGGTGGAGGATCCGATGCGAAATCGAGCCCGTTGTCGCATCGGATCCTCCACTAAGAGCGCCGTGGCGGCTCAGTCGGTGGCGCGGTCGGCCGTCGGCGCGGCGTCAGGGCGTTGGGGTGCCCCGCGGGTCGAGGTCCACCAGCGCCGGAGGAACGCCCCGAACCTTTCGAAGCTGCGGTCCTTGATGAAGATCGCGTCGACGGCGATCATCGTCAGCGAGAACCACGGCAGGCCCATGAGCAGGGCGATGCCGAGGTGGAAGGAGAGGATCCCGATGAGGGCCACGACGCGGGTCCACCGGTTGAAGAGCATGAACGGGAACGCGACCTGGAAGAGGATCGAACCCCACGAGATGACGACGACGCCGGGGCCCCAGGCCGTGACGAGGTCGGAGAGGACCGGCCAGGTGCCGAACTGCTGGGTCTGCAGGGGGTTGTACACGGCGAAGCCGTGCTGCCACGCGGTGCCGCCGGCCTTGTAGAGACCGCCGGACATGTAGATCGCGCACACCTGGAAGGCGAGGACGACGATCGCCAGGTTGTTGGCCATGATGAGGATCCAGCGGAACTCCCCGCCGTCAGTCTCCGGAAAGGCTGGATTGCGCTTCCGGCGACGCCGGGCATCGAGTGACCACCTGCGGGTCGTGTCGGCGAAGAGGAGGGCGATGAGGAACATCCGGTAGGCGTTGTCGCCCTGGTCGCCGGCGCTGTCGTTGAGCTCGATGAAGCTCACCCAGAGGATGAGGTAGAAGGGCAGGATGATGCGCGTGCGCCAGCCGAGGATGACGGTGATCGCGAGGATCCCGAGCACGACGATGAGCGCGGTGTAGAGCGGCGGATTGGTCACCGCCCGATGGAAGAGCGAGAACAGCCAGATGTTCGGGAAGTCGCTCTTCGGTGCCGCGATCTCGCCGTTCCAGGCCGCTCCCACCCCGAACGCGTAGTTGCGGGCCGCGAAGTTCGTCAGCAGCAGGCCGAGGCCCGCGACCCCCATGAGGATACGGGTCACGGCCAGGCCGTAGGTCGCATGGTAGCGACCGGTGAGCATCTCCTCGAGCCAATCCCAGCCGCGGCCGAGATTCGCGATCGCCCGGGAGACGAGCGAGCCCCCATCGGTCGGGACGTCGGCACGTGCGGCTTCGGTCGCCTCGGCGCGGTCAGCGTGGTCGGTCGTCGCCGTCAGCGTCGGCGCTGCCGCCTCGGCGGGTTGAGTCGCCTCGGCGGGCGCATTCCCCTCGGCGGGCTGGGTCGCTTCGGCGGAGACGCTGCTTTCGGATCCCTGCGGCGGCTGGGACGACACGGCCTCCTCGGCGGGCTGAGTCTCGCGCCTGTCGTCACTGCTCATCGACGCACCTCACTGTGTCGGAGGAGCAGAAGTATTCGGCGAACTCCTCGTTCGACTGGTTCTCGGCGAAGGACAGTGCCCTCCAGCCGACGGGGACGGGCTGGATCGCCGGGCGTTCGGCGTCCTTGTCGTTGCGCTGGGCGAAGGGGACGACGTTCTGCCGAGCCGCCTGGTACTGCACCCGCTGGACGTCATCGCCCCAGACGGCGAGCGCCACCTGCGTCGCGTACCGGGTCGCCACCTGCTCGTCCTCGAGATAGCCGGCGACCGCGCCGTCGGGGTCGTCGAACTCCGCGAGCTTGGATTCGAGGCGGTCGACGGAGTCGTCGCCCTTGAAGTAGTCGAGCGCGACGATCGCCTTGTGGTCGTCGCTGAGGTCCTCCCACGAGCCCTTGAGATCGGAGGCGACGCCGATGCCCAGGCCGGCCGATCGCGGCGGGAAGAGCTTGTACTTCGAGTGGTCGATCTCGACGTCGGTGGCACGGACCCAGTCGGTCGTCCTCTCCCCGCCTTCGGGCGTCGAGACGACGGCACGGACGTCGAAGTAGTAGTCGCCGTTGATCGGCTCGGGTGCGAACACGCTCCACGACTGCCCCCACATCGGGATCATGTACTTCGAGAGCAGGTCGCCGGGGATGACTTCGCGCAGGGTCGACGACGGAGCGATCCAGAGGAATGTCGCGAACAGGTGGAAACCCGTGATCGCCATGGCGATGACCATGATCGTGCGTTTGAGCACGGGGTTCGGCCGTTTCGCCGGGGTCGTCTTCTCGTCCATCTCAGTTCCAGGTGGGCAACGGTGGGTCCGTGCGATCGCCCCGAGTCCGGGGAGTCACCTGGCCGGGAGTCACCCGTGGGCAGACACCTGTTCAGGAATCACACAGGCTCTAGGCTACTGGAGTCCGCCGGATCCGCACCGCTGATTCCGCATGAGAATGCGGATTCAGCGCCCGCTTCAGCCTCGCTTCAGCACAGCCTCGGCCTCCCTTCAGCCCCGCCTCAAAACGGTTTCAGCGCCCATCTGAGCCCAGCTTCAGTCCCGCTTCAGCTGCGCAGCCAGTCCTTGACGAGGTCCGTGCTCTGCCCCAGTGCGGGCGGGGCAAGGTCGTAGCTCGGCGGGGTCTCGGAGAGGCGGATCGGGTTGCTCACCGTGGGGATCACCCGGTCCCCGGTGCCCGCCTCAGCGACGGGATCGAGGCCGAGACGGGCCGCGAGGTCGACGCCTTCGGCGATCGTGTTGATCGGGGCGCACGGCAGTCCGGCGGCCGAGAGCGCCTCGAACCACTCCTGGTTCGTCCTCTGCGCGAGTGCCGCGACGAGGTAGGGCTCGAGTTCGGCACGGTTGACGTTGCGGTTCGCGGCCTGGGCGAAACGGTCGTCGGCGGCCCATTCGGGGTGGCCGAGCACCTCGGCGAGGAGGGCGAACTGGGTGTCGTTGCCGATGGCGATGATGATCTGGCCCTGCTTCGTCGGCATCGGCTGGTACGGGTAGAGGCTCGGGTGGGCATTGCCCATCGCCCGCGGCGTCACGCCGCCGGCGACGTAGGCCGAGGTCTGGTTCGCCAGCCCCGAGAGCGCCGAGGACAGCAGGTTCGTCTCGACGAGCTGGCCGACGCCCGTCTCCGCCCGGTGGACGAGGGCGGCGAGGATCCCGACCGTGGTGTGCAGGCCGGTGAACACGTCGACGATCGCGACGCCGGCCTTGACCGGACCCGACTCCTCGGTGCCGGTGACGCTCATGAAGCCCGAGAGCCCCTGGATGAGCAGGTCGTAGCCGGGCTGCGGATTGTCGCGGCCGAACCCGGTGACGGAGGCGTAGACGATGCTCGGGTTCGACTCGCGCACGGTCTCGTAGTCGAGGCCGTACTTGGCCAGTCCCCCGGCCTTGAAGTTCTCGACGAGGACGTCGGCGCGGCGGGCGAGCTCCTGGGCGAGCGCGAGATCCTCCGGATCCTTGAAGTCGAGGACGACGGAGTGCTTGTTCCGGTTGGCCGTGAGGAAGTACGTCGTATCGTCCCCTCGCCGAGGCGGGGCCCAGTGGCGGGTGTCGTCCCCGGTCCGGCCCTCGACCTTGATGACCGTGGCACCGAGGTCGGCGAGCATCATCGTCGCGTAGGGGCCGGCGAGGACACGGGAGAAATCGGCGACGAGGATCCCTGACAGCGGTCCGGTCCCGCTTCTGGCGAAGAGCTCCTCGGCCCCTGCTGTGCTCCCCTGATCCACGTGCGACTCCCTTCGGCGCGAACTGCGTGGGCGTACCGTCCGTCTCCATCGACCCGAACGTCGCCTGTCCTCCGTCAGACTATACGGAAGGTCACCGCCTGCCTGCGGTGCGAAATCAGTTGCGCCCGCGCCGTCGCGGCTCGTTACACTCGGGAGCACAACCAGCACCGATCCCCGCCTGGGATCCCAGCACCATCGAAGGGGCAGACGATGACGTTCCACATGCCGGCCGAGACCGCCGCACACGACCGCATCTGGATGGCGTTCCCGTCCTCCGGCTACGCCCTGGGCACCTCGGAGGAGGACGCCGAGGCGGCACGGACCACCTGGGCGGCCGTGGCGAAGGCGGCGAACCGGTTCACCCCGGTCACCGTCGTCGTCTCCCCGTCGCAGGTCGACCATGCCCGCCGCCACCTCGGCGAGGACATCGAGATCGTCACCGCGGAACTCGACGATGCGTGGATGCGCGACATCGGGCCGAGCTTCGTCGTCGACGACGAGGGCCGGCTCGCCGCCGTCGACTGGGTGTTCAACGGCTGGGGCGCGCAGGAGTGGGCGAAGTGGGACAACGACGAGCACATCGGCCGCTTCGTCGCCGACCGCGCCGAGGTGCCCGTGATCTCCTCGTCGCTGCGCAACGAAGGCGGCGGCATCCACGTCGACGGGCAGGGCACGGTGCTCGCGACCCGCAGCGTCCAGCTCGATCCGGGGCGCAACCCCGGCCTCACCGAGGCGGACGTCGAGGCCGAGTTCGCGCGCACGATCGGGGCGAAGAAGGTCATCTGGCTCGACCGCGGCCTGCACCGGGACAATCAGACCTTCGGCACCCGGGGGCATGTCGACATCGTCGCGACGATGCCGAGCCCGGGCGTCGTCCTCGTCCACGACCAGCGCAATCCAGACCATCCCGACTATGCGCTCAGCCAGGAGGTCAAGGAGCTGTTCGCGAACGAGACGACCGCCGAGGGCAAGCCCTTCGAGGTCGTCCCGATTCCGGCACCGGAGGTCCTCGAGGACGAAGAGGGCTGGGTCGACTACTCCTACGTCAACCATCTCGTGACGAACGGCGGGGTCATCGCGTGCACGTTCGACGATCCGATGGACGCCGAGGCGAAGGCGATCCTCGAGACCGTCTACCCGGGTCGCACGGTCGTCGGCGTCGACGCCCGCGAGCTCTACGCCCGCGGCGGCGGCATCCACTGCATCACGCAGCAGCAGCCGAGCCTCTGAGCGGCGTCGCCGCCGGTGCTCGCGGTGCCGGTGGTGTTCGGGGCGCCGGCGGTGCTCGGGGCGTCAGCGACCCCGTTCGCGGTGGCGCCGGCGGTGTTCGGGTGTCGCTGCTGCTTCGCAGAGCGTCGCCGACACGCGGGCGATAGCGGTCAGGAGACTTGCCGTGACGCGGTTCGACCGATGTGAGGGGAACCGGTCCCGCGAGCATCATCGTTCGTCCAGAATCTCGGTATAGGCTGGTGGTCCAGGACACATTCCGTCCCTCACAGCAGTCGACGCAGCAGAGGAGAGCACGACCATGAAGAAGCGATTGATTCTCCTGGCCGGACTGGGAGTCGGGTACATCCTCGGCTCGCGCACCGGCCGTCAGAGCTACGAGAAGCTCAAGGCACAGCTGCAGGAGCTGTGGACCGACCCGAAGGTCCAGGAGACCGTCGACAAGGCCAACCAGTCGATCCGCGAGAAGGCTCCGGCCGTCGCCGACGCGGTGCAGTCGGCGACCGACAAGGTCACCGCCGCGGCACAGGAACTCGACGGCGACGAGGACGCAGGCACCTCTGACGCGTCGGGTTCGGCGTCCGGTTCGACGTCAGGGTCGAACCCCAGGTCCGGTTCGTCCGCGACTTCGGCCGGTGCCGCCGCATCGAGCACAGTGCCCGAATCGACCTCCGGGGCGCGCACCTCGGCGGCAACCGGGTCTGGCGCCTCCGCGCAGAAGCCCGCCGCTGCGAAGACAACCGACTCGAAGCCGACCGCCGCGAAGGCCTCCGATGCCAAGCCCGCTGACTCGACTGTGAAGCCCGCCGATGCGAAGGCGCCTGCGGCTAAAGCACCCGAGTCGAAACCGGCCGATGCGAAGCCTGCCGCTTCGACGCCGAAGCCCGCCCCGAAGCCGACTCCGGCACCCAAGAAGGCCCAGGACGTCATCACCGACCCGTCACGGTCGATCGAGGACGAAGGACCGACCACCTCGGCGACGAACTGAGACACCGCGCCCCCGCACGACTCCTGTGATCGAGCCGCAGGACTCCTGCGGCTGAGCGGGCCGAACCTGACAGCGGCCGTCCCGATCGGGACGGCCGCTGTTGTCTGCGGGGACCTCGTTCACAGCGGACGAGCAGCGTCGCCCGGCCGCGGCGTCGCCCGGCGGCACTCCAGCCTTTGCAGCGCCATCAGACCGGTTGCCGCACTGTCCGGGCCGGCACCTGCGCCGTCGGGCGAACCCCCGCGACGCAGCCTCTAGAGCAGCGAGCTCGTGAGCCTCGCGACGTTCTCGATGTACTTCTTCCGCAACGGTCGGTTCCGCCAGGATTCGGCATCGAGTTCGACGGAGTTCGGCGCGTACTCCTCGGCCTCGAGCGCGTACATCCGCTCCGTGAACTCCTCGTCGACGATGAACATCGTCACCTCCATGTTCATCGCGAACGACCGCTCGTCCATGTTCGAGGACCCGACGATCGAGACGTCGTCGTCGATGAGCAGGAACTTCGAGTGGAGCACGGTCGGGGCGTGGTACATGAAGATCCGCACGCCTGCCCGGACGAG
Source organism: Brevibacterium ammoniilyticum (assembly GCF_038429965.1). Taxonomy (NCBI): domain Bacteria; kingdom Bacillati; phylum Actinomycetota; class Actinomycetes; order Micrococcales; family Brevibacteriaceae; genus Brevibacterium; species Brevibacterium ammoniilyticum. Next base: position 64,699 of record NZ_BAABNP010000009.1, on the reverse strand, counting down.
TTCGTCGTAGTACGACTGCTGGGCCCGGTGGGTGAGCCAGTGGTCGCTTGTCTCCCCGACGTAGAGGCGCACGTCGACGCCCGAACGCGACTCGGTCGTCAGCGCATGGAGCAGCGACTCATCGGGGACGAAGTAGGGCGAGCACACGACGACCGTGCGGTTCGCGTTGTAGATGAGGTGGTTGAACAGCCGCAGGTTGTTCTCGTCCTCGAAGCCGGGGCCCGAGGGCACGACCTGAGCCATCGCTCCCCCGCGCTGCGGTGCTCTGAGTTCGAGGCGGGCCGCCTCGTCGAAGAGCTCATCCGTCTCCGAGTACCAGTCGGTGGTGAACACCGCATCGAGCTCGTCGACGACGGGACCCGTGCACTCGAGCATGAGGTCCTTCCACTGGAAGCCCTTCCGCAGGTTGCGGCGCTTGTTGTACGAGCGGTCGATGATGTTCTGCGAACCGGTGAACGCCACAGTGCCGTCGACGACGAGGATCTTGCGGTGATTGCGCAGGTCAGGACGCTGGTATTCGCCTCTCCACGGGCGGATGGGCAGGGCCCTGCGCCACGGCACACCGGATGAGTCGAGTCTCTTGACCAGCTCCGAGTAACCCGGATAGCCGATCGACCCGAGGTGGTCGATGAGGATCCTCACCCGCACCCCGCGGGCATGCGCGGCAAGCAGGGACTCGAAGAGCCGCCTCGTCGTGCCGTCGATCGCGACGATGTAGAACTCGAAGTGGACGTAGTCGTGGGAGGCGTCGATGGCGTCGGCCATCGCGTTCATGCACTCGTGGTTGTCGGTGTGGAGGGCGAATTCGTTGCCGTGCGTCATCGGCAGGGCGCCGAGGTCGAAGTTGAGCAGGGCCGAGGTGAGCAGCGGCTCCGACAGGTGGCTGTGGTCGCCGATGATCGCCTGGTCGTTCGACTCCTCGCGGATGATGTCGTTGATCAGCGTCTGCTTGTCGCGCCGCCGCTTGGGCAGCTTCGAGGACCCGAGAAGGAGGAAGACGAGCAGACCGACGTAGGGGATGAGGAAGATCGCGAGCAGCCAGCCCAGGGCGACGGACGGTCGGCGATTGTGCGGAATCCAGCCGAGCGCGACGATGCGGATGAGGAGATCGACCAAGACCAGGATGACGATCAGCCAGTTCGGCCAACCGTGGTCGACGGTGAAGAGGGGATAGATCTCCACGCCGCTCGCTTTCGTCCCTCCGGTCCTCGCCGGATGCTCTGCCGCTGTCCGTCCTCATCGTATCGCGCCCGGCCACACCTGGTGCGGGACCTCCGCTTCGGCGATCGATCGCCTCCTTCTTGCGCTCTCGGCCGGGACTCGTGGGGGACTTCGGACTGTTCCCCGGATCGCTGCCGAAGTCAGGCGGGCGCGATAATGGAGGCCAGACCACATGTCCCTCGACCGAAGGTGCCGCCACGATGAGCGTCGATCCGACCACCGTTCCCATCCGCCCCGCCGTGAGCGTGATCATGCTCCGCGACGGCGACGAGGGGCTCGAGGTCTTCGTCCAGCACCGGGTCTCGACGATGGACTTCGCCGCCGGCGCCGTCGTCTTCCCCGGCGGTCGCGTCGATCCGGTCGACTCCGAGGCGGCGAACGGCATCGAGGTCGCCGACCCCGACGTCCACGTCGACGCGTGGAAGGAGTCGACGATCGCCGAGGCGGACGCCGGCTGGCGTGTCCTGCTGGCTGCAGCCGTACGTGAGGTGGCCGAGGAGACCGGGGCCGTCCTCAACCCGTCCCTGCTGCGACCGTGGGCGAACTGGGTGACTCCGCTGGGCCAGCCGAAGCGCTTCGACACGTACTTCTACATCGTCTCCGCCGAGGAGGCGGACGCGCCCCGCCACCTCACCACCGAGGCGCATACGAGCGAATGGCTGCCGGTGACCTCGATCCTCGCCTCCGAGGCGGCCGGCGACCTCATGCTCATGCGTCCGACGTTCGTCCTGCTCAGTGAGCTCGCACAGCTCGGCTCGGCGGCCGCAGTGACGAGCGGTGAGCGGACCATCGAGGTCATCCGCCCCGAGCATCCGGAGCATCAGGAGCGCTGAGTACGGCGGCGTCGCCCAGCCGTCAGCGGCCAGCGCCGCCCAACCGTTGATGTCGCTCAGCTGTCAGCGTCTGCCAGGTTGTCGGCGTCCGCGCGATTGTCAGCGGCGGGCGCGCAGTTCGGCGAGCCGACTTTCGACGACGCGGCGTTGCTCATCCGAGCCGAGGAGTTCGGACAGCGCCTCCTGTTCGGCGTCGAGGCCGACCTCGAGCGGTTCGGCATACGAGAGGTCGACGAGGCGCTTCGACCAGACGAGTGAGGTGCGGGACTTCGCCGCGATCTCCGCGGCAAGCTCGAGGGCCCGGGTGACCGGGTCGTCGGCGAGCTCTTCGACTAGGCCGATCCGCTGGGCTTCGACACCGCCGATCGCCTCTCCGGTGACGATGAGCTTCTTCGCCATTCCGGGCCCGACGAGCCGCGGCAGCAGCTGGGTGCCGCACATATCGGGGATGATGCCCCACTTGATCTCCATGAGGGAGAACTGCGAGTCCGGGGCGGCCACACGGATGTCGGCGCCGAGGGCGATCTGCATGCCGCCGCCGAGCGCTGGGCCGAGGACAGCGGCGATGACGGGCACCTCGACGAGCGACCACACGTGCACGGCTTTCTGGGCAAGCGCCCGAGCCGCACCGAGGCGGTCCCCGACATCGACGCCTCCGGCCCCCGCCTCGGCGATCCGGGCCATCTCGGACAGGTCGAGGCCAGCGCTGAAGGCACGGCCCCGACCGGAGAGGACCACGGCGCGGACCTCCGGGTCCTCGGCCAGCGTCAGTCCCGCCTCGACGAGGTCCTCGAACACCTCATGGGTCAGGGAGTTGAGCTTCTCGGCACGGTCGATCTCGACGTGGGCGACGCCGTCGCGGGTCTCCCAGACGACGGTTCGGTGTGCGGCGTGGGGCATCGGTGCTCCTCAGGACGGTGATGATCGGTGGCGTTGAGTGAACCCTACTAGGACGACGACTGCGGCGAGGGAGATCACGCACATGACGACGACGCCCGGCCACGCGTAGTCGGTGAAGAGGACCGCGGACAGCCATGCGCCGAGGCTCGTGCCGAGGTAGTAGACGGTGAGGTAGATGGCGGCAGAGCGGGTCGTGTCGACTCCCGGGCGGGCGGTGCTCGCCGCGGCTGAGGCACCGGTGTGCCCGAGGAAGAATCCGCCGGTGAGCAGCGACATGCCGATGACGATGACGGGCAGGGAGTTGACCAGGGTGAGGACGGCGCCGATGACGGCGACGACCATGCCGATGAGGGTGAGCCGGGTGCGGGTGAAGCGCAGCGCGAGGCGGCCGTAGTAGGTCGTGACGACGGTGCCGACGAGGTAGATGAGGAAGAAGAGGGCGACGGCGCCTTCGCTGAGCTGCCAGGGGTCGCGCTGGAGTCGGGAGCCGAGCATGGTGAAGGATCCACCGAAGACGATCATGCAGAGGAAGCCGGTGAGGTAGATCGCCCATAGTCCGTGGCCCAGGGGGATGGGTGATCGCCGAGGCTGTCCCTCGTGTGCGACACGGCGTTTCGGGGCGGTGGCGGTGAGGTCACGGCGCAGCAGCCAGACGACGATGAGTCCGAGGGCGAGGGAGACGGCCGCGGTGAACGCGAGGCCGCCGTGCCAGCCGAGGACTTCGGCGGCGAGTCCCGTGAGCAGTCGGGAGCTCAGTCCGCCGATCGTGTTCCCGGCGATGTAGACGCCGATCGCCCCGGGCAGCGCGGACGGGGAGAGGCGCAGGGAGAGGTAGGCCATGGCCGTGGCCGGCACCGAGGCGATCGCGATGCCCTGGAGGAAGCGGACGGCGATGAGGAGTTCGGCGCTCGGCATGAACGGGAGGATGAGCGCTAGGACGGCCGCGACGATGACGCCGGCGGCGATCTGGCGTGCATGCCCGATGCGGGAGGCGAGCAGGGAGAAGGGGATGAGGAAGCAGGCCATGGCCACGTTCGTCGCCGAGACGGTGAGACTGGCGGTGGGGGCGTCGATCGAGTAGGCGTCACGGATCGCGGGGATGAGTCCCTGGGTCTCGTAGAGGACGAGGAAGACCGCGACTCCGGCAAGGAAGACTGCGACGACGGTGCGCCGGTCGCTCGTCGCGTTCGGCTCGCCATCGGTCATGAGGCTCACGGTATGCCTCGAGCGGCGGCGGACTCAAACCGGTCCGCAGGGCGAGTCGGGAACAGCACCCGCTGCCGCGGCGATCACGGGTCGAAGAGCGTGTCGATGATCTGCTGGGCGATGAATCGCGCGTGCAGGATGGGTTTTCGCTCGGGATCGATCGAGGCAGGGGGCACCCAGGCTGGTCGTCCGTCGATGAGCATGATCGCGTGCCAGTCGGAGTGGTCGATGAGGTGATGGTGGGCACCGCAGGCGAGCGTGAGGTTGTTGATGTCGGTGCGGCCCTCGTCCACCCACGGTACGACATGGTGGACTTCGCACCACCCTGGTGGGGAATCGCACCCGGGGAACGTGCATCCCTGGTCACGGGCCGTGATGACGGCTGTCTGCTTCTCGTCGGCGAATCGCCTCTCGGTCGCGACCTGGACTGTCTTCGCCTGGTCGCTCATGAGGTGGAAGAACACGCGCCCGTTGAGGCCCGATGAGGTGAGTTCCTGCATGGGCACCGGGTTCTCTGTGCCGGTCTTCCCCGTTCCCGTGCTTGCGGCGAGGTCTTCGGCCTTGGCCGTGACCACGAGGGAGTAGCGTGCACCCGAGTTGGGCCGTGTCATCTCGATCTTGCCGACGAGGGAGGCGAAGCGTTCGTACATCCACCGCCTCGCCGAGGGCTGAGCGTCGACGGTGTTCACCTGGGTCCCGTCCTCGTGGACTCCGTAGGCGGCGGTGCCCTCGATCGGCTGCCCGCGTCCGTCGAGGGCGGCACCACTGCCGTCCTGAGCGAACATCGGGGCGTCGAAGCGCTGTCCCGAGAGCACCGCGTCGAAGACCTCGAACGCGTCGGCGTCGTCTGCGGCCGCGAGATCGCTGGTCGCCGAGGCTCCGTCTGCTGCCGCGAGATCGTCGGCCGCAGAGACTCTGCCTGCTGCTGCCGAGCCGTCCGGTTCCGTAGAGCCGTTTGCTGCGCTGGAACCGTCAGCCGCGGCAGCAGCATTCGACACCGCACCGCCGGCTCGTCCCGCGTCGTTCGCTTGCGACCCGGCGCCGCGGGACTTCGCATCCTTCGCGCGACACGACTCGATCCTCGAGGTGAGGAGTCCGTTGAGGAGGCCGCCGGTGATCGGGTCGAGCCGGCCGGACAGATCCCAATCGCCATTGCGCCGAGCCTTGAGGTGTACGCAGTAGTCGTCGCGGTCTCGTGACTCCGATGGTTCTTTGCCGTCGGGGTCGATGATGTCGAGCATCCGCTGGAAGATCTCCCTGATGTCCGACACTCGCACCTTGCGCGCTTCGCTGACGAGCTTCGCCTCGGTCTCCGCACGGAGTTCGGCGCTGACCCAGGTCGGCAGGCGCTTCATGCACTCGGCGATGACCGATGCCTGCCCTTCGGAGAGCATCCCACCGTGCAGTCCGTTCGCGACCGTGGGATTGAGCGGCGGCATCGCCTGCCCGGTGATGTCGACCCGACCGCCGAAGTTCTTCGCGAGTTCGGTGCGACGATTCGCTTCCGCTCCGGTGAGACCGAGACGGTTCTGGATGAGCGACTTCGTCGTCTTCGCGCCGAAGTCAGTCGGGGTGCCGACACGTTCGAAGACGGCCAGGGTCACAGCGAACAGCGACCGATTGACGCGGTCGAGCGCCTCGAGGGCGTCGGTGAGCATGACGGCCTCTTCCGGACCCATCGGCCGCTCGAAGGTGCGCAGCTCCTCGTTGAGCGTCGTCAGCCCGGTGATGCCGTCGAGCACCTCAGGGGCGAAGCGCGAGAGCGCCGACCATTCCTCGTCACTGATCATCGAGTGCCGACTCAGGCGCCTGGTGTCCGGCATCGTCCCGGTTTCCGCGTCGTCTGCCTCGGGCGGAGTCGTTCCAGCCGGTCTCGTTCCAGACGCTTCCGTCCCCGTATGACCTGATCCTACCCATCCTGATTCTGCGCTATCGCCCTCGCCGGTCGAAGCTTCACCTGTCGACCATTCGTCGCGAGCGGTGCCCGCAGACACTCCGCCACACGCGGGCCTGTCAGACAGCTCGCCACCCTCGGGTCCGGCAGGCAGTTCGCTCCAGAAAGGCACCTCAGTCGGTGCCTCGTCGGCAACCTCCGCGGGCTCCTCGTCAAGCAGGCCGTCGGGAACGGCGGGGATCTCCTCGAACCGGTCCGCGAGGCTGTGGCCGGTGAGATCGAAGCCGGCATCCCTGAGTTGGTCGAACATCGACGGCTGCTCGAACGTCGGCGGCCGGTCGTCCGCGTGATTCGCTCGGCGCGAGCCTCGACCTGGCGCACCCTTCCCCCTGCGCGGCCCCGAGGCACGACTGTCGTCGCCTGGGTGCTGCCTGTCCGGGGTGAGTGTCATGACTCCTGATCCGCCTGCCAACGTCTGTGTTGTTGGTCTGATCTTACTCCTTGAATGTGATCTTCACAATAGTCTGTTCCCAATTTATTCGATCTTTCTTTCGATCTGAATTCATTCATTCGGCAAATATTCCGCTGCTGGAGTATCGCCGCAGGTGACGAGCATGAGAGCTCTCCCTCCCGCAGTCGGGACCCGTGATTCCTGTCAGTCCGCAACCGCGATTCCCGTCAGACCGCCGTCCCGCGGACCACCCCACCCCGCTCACTCGAAGCCCTAGGCCCAACGCCCCGCACTCCACAACAACCAGAGCAACAACAACCGACCTTCCCCACCGCGAACCGGGCGGCACCCGTGAATTCCCCCAGTTCACGTGAACTCAGGGCGACCTTTCCTGAAATCACCGCCTCGGCGGTCTAGGCTCGGATGCGAGCACAACAGCCGGCTGCGATCATTCGGCCGCATTCGACCACCGCTGTCGCTGCGGTCGGTCCCGCCGACGACGAACAGAGTTCGCCGACGAACGGAACCGCCGCCGTACGGAACCGCCGGCACGTGCACGAGAGAACCCCGCGCAATCCAAGGAGACGCAATGGCAGGTCAGCTCCCCATAGTTCGCTTGGTCACCGGCGAGACGACAGGACAGCGCGTTGCGCGCATCGCCGCTGCCGCCTCGGCGGTCGGACTCGGCGCACTCGCCGCCTGGGACCTGACGCAGAAGAAGCACGCGATCCTGCGCAACTACCCCATCGCCGGCCACGCCCGCTTCCTCCTCGAGTCCATCCGCCCGGAGATCCAGCAGTACTTCATCGAACGCAACTGGGACGGCCGGCCCTTCAACCGGGACACCCGCACGACGATCTACGAACGCGCGAAGGGCATCCACTCCGAGCAGGCCTTCGGCACCGAACGCGACGTCTCCCGCACCGGCTACGAAGCGCTCATGCACTCGACCGCGCCGATCCCCAACTCCCCCGCGCCTCCTCGGATCACCGTCGGCGGCAAGGACTGCACGCAGCCGTACGACATCTCGCTGCTCAACGTCTCCGCGATGAGCTTCGGCTCGCTCAGCGACAACGCCGTCCGGGCTCTGAACAAGGGCGCCGCGATGGGCGGCTTCGCCCAGGACACAGGCGAGGGATCGATCTCGCCCTACCACCGCGAATTCGGCGGCGACCTCATCTGGGAGCTCGGCACCGGCTACTTCGGCGCCCGCACCCCCGAAGGCGACTTCGACCCGGACAAGTTCGCCGAGAAGTCACGCGACCCGCAGGTCAAGATGGTCTCCCTCAAGCTCTCCCAGGGCGCGAAGCCCGGCATCGGCGGGGTGCTGCCGGCGGCGAAGGTCACCGAGGAGATCGCGAAGATCCGCGACGTCCCCGTCGGCAAGGACTGCATCAGCCCACCGAACCACAAGGTGTTCTCGACCCCGATCGAACTCCTCCAGTTCATCGCGAAGATGCGCGAGCTCTCCGGCGGCAAGCCCGCCGGATTCAAACTCTGCGTCGGTTCGCGCACGGAGTTCTTAGCGATCTGCAAGGCGATGATCGAAACCGGGATCACCCCGGACTTCATCATCGTCGACGGCTCCGAGGGCGGCACGGGTGCGGCACCGCTCGAGTTCGAGGACAACGTCGGCCTCCCGCTCACCCAGGGCCTCATGATCGTCCACAACGCCCTCGTCGGCGCAGGGCTGCGCAGCGAGATCAAGATCGGCGCCTCGGGCAAGGTCGCGAGCGGATCCGACATCATCAAACGCCTCATTCAGGGCGCGGACTTCACGAACTCCGCCCGCGCGATGATGATGGCCGTCGGCTGCATCCAGGCCCAGGCCTGCAACACCGGCAAGTGCCCCGTCGGCGTCGCCACCCAGGACCCCCGGCGGGCGCGGGCGATCTACGTCCCCGACAAGGCCGATCGGGTGCGCAACTACCACGACGGCACCGTCGCCGAGGCGATGCGCATCATGGCTTCGATGGGCGCCGCCGAACCCAGCGAGCTCGAACCGACGATGCTGCGCCGCAACCTCTCCCCGTCCGAGTCGTGGTCGTACGCCCGCCTCTACGACTGGCTCGAACCCGGCGAGCTCCTCGGCGACGCCCCCGCTGACTGGGCCGCCGACTGGGCCGCAGCCCGCGCGGACACGTTCCGCATCCCCCGCGGACACAGCCGCTGACCGTGGCCACGATCGTCCTCACGCATTCGGCGCTCGGCAGGACGCCCGGGATCGACCGCATCGCCGACTCCTACCGGGACCACGGGCACACGGTCATCGCCCCCGACATCTACGACGGGCACACCTTCACCACCGCCGAGGCGGGGCTGGCCCATTCGCGTGCCGTGGGCTTCCGCACGCTCGTCGACCGGGTGACCGCCGCCAGCCGTGACCTCGACGGTCCGCTCGTGTTCGCCGGTCTGTCCCTGGGTGCCGCGATCTCCCAGCAGATGGGGAAGAACGACGAGCGTGCCGCAGGCGTCCTCCTCTTCCACGGCGGCGGTTTCCCCGCACCCACCCGGTGGCAGTCGCACGTACCTCTCCAGGTCCACTTCGCCGTCGATGATGTCTGGCGGGATGCGGATAACGTCGACACGCTGCTCGCCTCGGCCCGAGACGCGGGCGCCACCGCCGAGGGCTTCCTCTACCCCGGATCATCACACCTGTTCAGCGACCCGGAGTCCGAGGACTTCGAGCCGGAGAGCGCCGCCGTCCTCCGCGACCGAGCGCTGCGCTTCCTCGCCGAGGTCGATGCCCGCACCGCGGGACGGTAGACCCCCGGTCGACGCCCGCACCGCGCAGCAGCAGACGCGCTGACGACGACCACACCACGGGACGCTCGACTCACTGTCGACGCCCGCGCCCTAGATAGGCAGACCCGTCGACGACGCCCGCACTGCGGGACGGCCGACCACCATCCGGGTCCGCATCGCGGGACACCGCACGGACAGGCAAGGCCCACCGCGAGAGAACTACGGCCCCTTCGCCGCCTCCCACACCGAGAGGACCGCCGAAGCCCGCACCGGGAAAACAGCACCCTCGCCTCCGACATCCGCACGAAGACGCCGGAATCCGACCTCTGAAGTGCGCATTCCGTCGTAAGGGCCCCTGTCACGACGCACCTGCTCCTCGCTCACCCGAGAGTTCACCGACCCGACGCCGGAGAATTTCCCAGAACTGGGGTTACATTCAGCGGCACATGTCATACTCTGGAATGAAAATTCCATACAGATGAGCGACTGTCCCCGGCACTTCGGACAAGGTCACCCCCGCGTCCGTCGTTCCCCGGCACCGTCCCCGATGCGCTGATCCCCGACCGCCCCTCACGGCCGGACTCAACGAGTCCACGTGCGCGGACTCATCGACCCCCGCGTGCGACACCCATCGCCGACCCGCCCTTGCCGACAGCGACGACCCTCGCGTTGCCGGAATCCCCCGACAGTCGGAGCGTTCCCTTGACCAGGGAACGCTCCGCTGCCCGACTTGTCGTCTCGTGCACACCCGAGAAGGATCCCCATGCACCCCGCCCGTCCCGGAACATCTGCTCTCCGCACCACCGTCGAGAGTCCCCGGCAGACACCGTCGTCTGCCCCAGCCCTCGTCCCACAGACCCCCTGTCGCGATCCCCGACCCGCCGTCGGAGCCACCGATGGATGAGAAGGGAAGACGAATCGTGTCCGCCCTCGATGCGGCCGGCGCCGCAGCTCCCGGGCCCCCTCCCGCAGTCCCCGCCCCGAGCAACACCGCACCCCCGCCGAGGCGGTCGTCGGCTCTGTCCGAGAACGGCTCCGGGGGCGCGTCCCCGGGGTGGAGGGTCGCCGCAACAGGCTTCCCGAGCGTGCCCTTCCGGGCCCGCCGCCACCCGGGACCGCGACGCTGACCCCCGCCGAAAACCTCGTCGACATCGGCTGAGTCACCCGCGGTGGACCCACCCGCGGCCGATCCACCCGCGGCAGGCCGACTCACGCGCGGCGGATCGACGCGCGGCGAATTGACTCACGCGCGCCCGGCGTCACCCTGCAGGCGCAGCCGCACCGGGTCGACGCGGGCGAGTCGCCTGACGCTGTCCTCCCCGAGTCCGGTCGCGACGAGTTCGCTCACGGCTTCGACGAGCGCGAGCATCGGAGCGAGCGTGTCCGCGGGACCCGAGGCCCTGACATCGGCCGTGAGCACATGATCGGCGAGCGTCGCCGCCGGTGAGAGCCAGAGATCGGTGAAGACGAGCGTCGTCAGACCGAGCTCCTTGCCGATCCGGACCACCTCGGCGAGGGTCGGATCGTAGCGCCGGACGTCGAAGGCGACGAGGACGTCCCCGCGCCCGAGGTCGATGAGCTGGGACGCCGCGAGCAGCGGGGACGACGACAGCCGCGTCACCCGCGGTCGGGCAGGGGCGAGCTGCGCGTGGAAGATGTCGGCGATGTAGCCGGTGTACGTGGACCCGGCGAGCGCGAGCGTCCGCTTCGTCTGCACGAGCAGCGCGACGGCCCGGTCGAGTTCGTCGCCGATGACGGAGTCGAAGGTCTCGTCGATGCCGGCATGGTAGCCCTGACGTGCGGCGTCGAAGACCGGTTCGTCCCCGGGCACCCGGACCTGGGCCTGCGAGAGGTTCGAGGCCTCCCGCTCCCTCATCTCGACCTTGAGCGCCTCCTGCAGTCCCCGATATCCGTCGAAGCCCAGGGTGCGGGCGAACCGCACGACCGAGGGGGCGCTGACTCCGGCCGCCGCAGCGAGATCGGCGATGGGTTCGAGTCCCGCAAGCGGATACGAGGCGAGGATCGCCCGCGCGATCTTCCGCTCGGCTGGGGTGAGGCCGGGCATCGCCGTGCGCATCCTCACGGAGAGACTCGGGGTGCTGTGCGCGTGATCGTGTCCGCCGGAGACCTGCTCACGCCCGTTGACCATCGCACCAGCATAGCCATCCCCGCACTCGGCTCCGCACCGCGCCGTCATTTCATGACGAGGCCGTTGTCGACGATGAGGTTCTGACCCGTCACCGCACGTGAGCCCGGTGAGGCGAAGAAGACGACCGCCGAGGCGAACTCCTCCGGAGTGGTCACGTGCCCGAGCGCAGAGGCCTCGGCGATCCCGTCGAAGACCTCCTCCGGGGTCGCCGCCGAAGCGTCGGTGGTGCGCAGGAGTCCCCCGGAGACCATGTTCACCCGCACCCCGATCGGGCCGAGGTCTCGGGCGAAGGTGCGGGTGAGAGACAGCAGCGCCGCCTTCGCCGCGGTGTAGTCGTGATAGGGCACGACCGGGTTCTGCACGAGGTTCGTGCCGATGTTGATCACGCGCCCCGATCCGATCTCCCGGAACCCGTGCATGGCCGCCTGGATCGTGTTCATCGCCGCTCCCACGGTGCCGCGGAACTGCAGGGCGAGGTCCTCCCAGTCGATCTCGTCGGCGGGCTGCCGATCGTCGCCGTTGAACGTGTAGTCGAGCAGGGCACTGTTGACGACGGTCGAGACGGGAGTGCCGAACTCGGTCTGCGCGGCCTCGAACATCGCATCGACGGCCCGGTCGTCGGTGACGTCGGCCTCGATCGCCGCAGCACGACCGCCCCGGGCCCGGACCGCCTCGGCGAGTTCCTCTGCGGCATCGGCGGAGTACCGGTAGTTGATGACGAGCGAGGACCCCGCATGGGCGAAGGCCTTCGCGATCGCCGCCCCCACCCCGCGGCCGGCTCCGGTGACGAGGACGAGCTGCTGGTCGAGGGGCATGGCCGCTGTCGTGAAGGCCTGGGCATTGCTCATCGGGATTCTCCTTCGAATTCCGGGCGGTGGGCTCGCCTCCAGCTTACCCACGAGTCCGCGCCGCGGAGGCGCTGAGACCCATCTTCTGCAGGCCCGTGCGCGGCAAGCCATAGAATAGGACAAGAACACTGTTGTCCATCCTGCAAGGAAGTCCCTATGAGCGCGATCGGCGCCAGCATTTCCATCGGAGTCCTCGCGGCCATCGTCGTCATCCTCATCTACCTCCTCGCCGCGAAGGTCGGGAAGTGGCAGCCCGCCCCCGAACACCGGGCAGCAGGCGCCCAACCGCAGGGTTACGCCCAGCAGGGCTACGGCCAACAGGGGTACGGGCAGCAGGGATACAACCAGGCTCCACCGCGCCGCCGCGACCTGCGCGGCTACAGCGCCGACGAGGCCGAGACCCGGGTGATGCCGAGCGCCGGGGAGGCGAAGGCGACGACGGCCGAGCTGACCCAGAACATCGCCTACTCCGGCCGGATGATCGAGCAGAACCGCCGTGCGGCCACATCCTCCTCGGGCGACACGATCGCCGTGTTCACCTACATCCTCGGCGCCGGCCTCCTCGCCGCGATCGCGTTCGTCTTCTTCAACAACCTGCTCCTGCCCGCGACCGTCGGCGCCCTCGTCGGTGCGATCATCTGCGTCGCCCTCGCCGCGACCTATACGATCAAGTCCCTCGACTTCTGGCCGGACAATTCGACGATCTCGATCATCAACCTCGGCGTGGCCCTGGCCGCAGCGCTGGTCATGTACATCGGGGCCGCGCGGACCGAACGCGACCGGATGACGCTCAACTCGATCATGGACTCCTTCGAACCCCTGCCGTTCAGCGAAGGCTTCTCCGGGTTCGCCGCCGCCGTCGTCGACCGGGTCGTGAAGTTCTTCACCGACTACGGCTTCCTGGGCTTCGTCTTCCTCCTGTTCATGGCCATCGGCTGCATCATCGTCTTCACGCTCGCCGCGAAGTCCCTCATCGACGTCATGGACTGGCGGATCTTCGTCCAGTTCGGACGCAATGTCACCGACCGTCCGATGCCCTACCGCCGGGCCGAGCGGTTCCAGTCCTCGAAGGTCTCCCACACCGTGACCTCGATCGTCCTCGCCCTCATCGCCGTGCTCTGCGCCACCGGGGTGCTCTACGATGCGTTCACGTGGTTCACGCGCTGAGCCCGCGCCGCCGGGGGCGCAGAACCGCGTGAGCCGGATCACCGCTGAGAACGATCTCAGCAACTGCGCGCTAGGATGGTCCCCGGACTTCCTCCGGCCTGCCGCGCCCACCCAGTGCGTCAGGGCGGCCCAGGCAGACGTCGACGAACGACCCGAAAAGGGATGAGAACCTCAATTGGCGAACGGCAACGCAACTTTCCGGCACTCGAATGTGGCGCTTCTCGGTCTGGCCGAGATCGTCGCCCCGAACGTAGTGACCTCACACGAATTCGACGAGCGCCTCGCCGATACCCTCACCACCCTCGGCCTGCCCACGGGTCTCCTCCAGCGTGTGGCCGGGGTTGAGTCCCGCCGCAACTGGGATCAGCCCAGCGATTTCGTCGCCGGTGCCGTCGCCGCCGGCGGCAAGGCCCTCGCCGAGGCGGGGGTGGAGCCGGGTGCCATCGGGCTGATGGTCAACACCTCGGTGACCCGGGAGCACTTGGAACCGTCTGTGGCCGTCGGCGTCCACGCCGGGATCGGCCTGGGCCCGCAGGCGATGAACTTCGACATCGCCAATGCGTGCCTCGGGTTCGTCAACGGCATGACCCTGGCCGCGAACATGATCGACGCCGGCCAGATCGACTACGCCCTCGTCGTCGCCGGCGAGGACGCCTCCCGCGTCCAGGAGGCCACGCTGCGCCGCCTCACCCGCGACGGCATCACCCGTGAGGAGTACCTCAACGAGTTCGCCTCGCTCACCTTGGGCTCCGGCGCCTCCGCCGCCGTCCTCGGACCCGCGGACAAGCACCCTGAGGGCCACCGCATCCTCGGCGGGATCACCCGGGCGGCCACCCAGCACCACGAGCTCTGCGTCGGCGACCACAATGGGATGTTCACCGACACGAAGGGCCTGCTGGCCGGGGGCATGGAGCTCGTCGTCGCCGCGTGGGAGGAAGCCCACGAGACCGGCTGGGACTGGCGGAACATGGACCGCTACGTCATGCACCAGGTCTCCGACGTCCACACGAACTCGATCACGAAGGCCGCGGGCCTCGATCCCGAACGGATCCCCGTGACCTACCCCGAGCTCGGCAACGTCGGGCCCGCCTCCCTGCCGATCACGCTCAGCCGTGAGGTCGAGACGCTCAAGCGCGGCGACCGGATCCTGTGCATGGGCGTGGGATCGGGGCTCAACACCGCCATGACCGAAATCGAGTGGTAGAGGATCGGATGAAGCACCCTGCACGGCCGGCAACGACTCCCCCGACGCTGCCCGAGTGGGATCCCGCTTGGTCCCGGATCGTCACCGCCGCCACCGCCGACGGCCCGCATGACTTCCATGTCCTCGACACCCTGAGCGCGCTGCGCGCCGAAGGCCTCGAGCCGGCGGGCACGATCCTCGCCCTCCACGGCAACCCGACCTGGTCGTACCTGTGGCGCAGGCTGGCCGCCGCGACCCTCGCCTCCGCCCGTGCCGGCGGCCGCGCCTGGCGTCTCATCGCCCCCGACCAGCTCGACATGGGCTTCTCCGAACGTCTGCCCCATGCGGGTCTGCCCACTCCCTCCGGCGCCGAGGTGCGCCGCATCTCCCAGCGCATCGCCGACTTCGACGCCGTTGTCACTCCCCTCCTCGCCGAGGCGACCGGCGGTGCCGAGGCCGCCGCCGTGACGTCTGCGTCGGGTGCGGCCGACAGCGCCGATCATCCCGTGGTGACGATCGGCCACGACTGGGGCGGAGTGCTTTCCCTGGGCTGGGCCGCCCGGAACCGGGACTGGGTCGATGCCGCGATCAGCCTCAACACGGCCGTCCACCAGCCGGAGAACGCGCCCATCCCGGCGCCGCTGCGGGCCACGCTCGCCGGGCCCATGCTGCCGACGGCCACGGTCGTCACCGACGGCTTCCTGCGCGTGACGCTGCGCCTCGGCGATCTCGACCCGCAGGTGCGGGCCGCGTTCCGCGCCCCCTACGAATCGGCGGACCTGCGCCACGGCATCGGCGGGTTCGTCGCCGACATCCCCGTGGACGAAACCCACCCCTCGTATGCGGAGCTTCAGCGCATCGGTGAGGACATCGCCGCCTTCGACCGCCCGGCGCTCCTCGTGTGGGGACCGAAGGACCCGGTGTTCCTCGAACGCTACCTGCGCGATCTGCGGCAGCGTCTGCCGCAGGCCGACGTCCACCGCTTCGAACTCGGGTCGCACCTCGTCAGCGAGGACTTCGACGTGCCCGGCCTCGTCCTCGACTGGCTCGACGTGCAGTTCCCCGCCGAGGGGCGCTCGAGCGGGGACGCCCCAGCGCCGGTCGGCGCATCCCCGACCGCGGCCCGCCCGGTCACCGCGATCCTCGACGCCCGCCGCGACGACGAGACGATCGCCTCGGTAGACTTCTCGAAGGACCCCGCCCAGCAGATCACGTGGCGTCACCTCTGGCACGTCACCACGGCCATCGCCCACGGCCTGCGGGACCTCGGCGTGCGCCCTGGCGACCGGGTCTCGATGCTCGTCCCGCCCGGCAACAACCTCACCGCAGCGCTCTACGCGTGCCTGAAGATCGGCGCGGTCGCCGTCGTCGCCGACGCCGGACTCGGCCCCCGGGGCATGACCCGGGCCGTCACCTCGGCGGATCCGCAGTGGATCATCGGCGAACTGCCCGGACTCGGCCTCGCCCGTGCCTTCGGCTGGCCCGGACGGCGCATCTCCGTGTCCCCGCTCGGGCCGGTGCAGCGGAGGATTGTCGCCGCCGAGACGAGCCTGACCGAACTCGCACGCACCCCGATCTTCGGGGATCCGCCCACCCCCGGACCGGACGACGACGCCGCGATCCTCTTCACCTCAGGGTCGACGGGCCCGGCGAAGGGTGTGCGGTACACGCACGGCGACATCGCCGCCCTCGCCGCGGTGCTCACCGACGTCTTCGACGTCCGTGAGGGCACCGGTCTCGTCGCAGGCTTCCCGCCGTTCGCGCTGCTGGGACCGGCGATCGGGGCCACCTCGGTGACACCGGACATGTCCGTGACGAAGCCGAAGACGCTCACGGCCACGGCGATCGCCGAGGCGATCATCGCCGGCAGCGCGACCATGGTCTTCGCCTCCCCCGCCGCGTACCGCAACGTCGCCGCGACCGCGGGCGAACTCGACGCCGCCCAGCGCGCGGCGTGTGCGGGCGTCGAGCTCGTCCTCTCCGCCGGCGCACCCGTCCCGCTCGAGCTCATGGAGTCCATCGCCGAGGTGTTCCCGAACGCCGCGATCCACTCGCCGTACGGGATGACCGAAGGGCTGCTGCTCACCGACATCGACTCCGCCGGCGTCGCGGCGGCCGCGGCCGGGGACGACCTCGGCGTGTGCGTGGGCACCCCGATCGACGGGGTCGAGCTCGCCCTCGCCCCGATCGACGGTGATGGCACAGCCGCCGAGGAGCTGCTCCAGGGCACGGCGGCGCAGGGCCGCCTCGGCGAGTTCGTCGTCAGTGCCGCCCACCTGCGCTCGGGGTACGACAATCTCTGGCGCACGACCGCGGACGCCGGGCGCGACCGCCTCGGCGGGCTCTCATGGCACCGGACGAACGACATCGGGCACATCGACGATGAGGGTCGGGTGTGGCTCGAAGGCCGGCTGCAGCACGTCGTGACGACGCCGCTCGGACCGGTCGGTCCCGGCGGGCTCGAGGCGCTCATCGACACCGATCCCGAGGTCCGCCGCAGCGCCGTCGTCGGCACGGGGCCGGTCGGGACGCAGGCCCTCGTCGCGGTCCTCGACGCCGAGGGGACCGCGCTGTCCCCGGGGCTCGCACCGCTCGACCTCACGGCGCGGCTGCGCGCCCTCGTCGCCGAGACCGGGCAGGATCTCGCGGCGGTGCTCGTCGCGCCGAGCTTCCCGACCGACATCCGCCACAACTCGAAGATCGACCGGTCGCGGCTGGCCGAGTGGGCCGAGACGGTGCTCACCGGCGACGGCGTGCCCCGCCGCGTCTGAGAAGCTGAGGAGCCTGACATGAACATCACCGTCACCGGAGCCTCGGGGCTGCTCGGCTCCTCGGTCGCCCGCGCACTCGTCACAGGCGGTCACACCGTCACCACCCTGCAGCGGCGACCGTCCGGGGTCGAGGGCGCCAGGGATGTGCTCGGCACCGTCACGGATCCCGCAGCTGTCGCCGAGGCGGTCGCCGGGGCCGAGGCGATCGTCCATCTGGCCGCGAAGGTCTCGATGATGGGTGATCCCAGCGAGTTCGAGGCCGTCAACAACGGCGGCACCGCCACCCTCATCGAGGCGGCACGCGCCGCCGGGGTGCCCCGGCTGATCCACATCTCGTCGCCGTCGGTCGCGCACACGGGCGAGTCGATCGTCGGCGACGGCGCAGGACCGGCCTCACCCGAGCACGCGCGCGGCGAGTACGCCAGGACGAAGGCGGCCGGTGAGCTCATCGCCCTGGGCGCGGACTCTGCGGACTTCCGGGTCCTCGTGCTGCGCCCGCACCTCATGTGGGGGCCCGGGGACACGCAGCTGACCGAGCGGGTCATCGACCGGGCCAAGGCCGGGCGGATGCCGGTGCTCGGGCCCGGGGCGGCACTCGTCGACACGCTCTTCGTCGCCAACGCCGTCGAGGCGATCGTGGCGGCAGTCGCCGCTGTCGATGAGACCCATGGTGAGGCGCTCGTCGTCACCAACGGTCAGCCCCGGCCGATCGGCGAGCTGATGTCGCGCATCGCGATCGCCGGCGGAGCCGCCGAGCCGCGGCTGCGCATCCCCGTCGGACCCGCGCTTGCCGCCGGGTCGGTCGTCGAGCGGGTGTGGGCGCTGGGCGATCACGACGACGAACCGCCGCTGACCCGGTTCCTCGCCGAACAGCTCTCGACCGCGCACTGGTTCGATCAGCGCAGGACGCAGGAGGTGCTCGGCTGGACTCCGCGGGTGAGCATCGAAGACGGTCTGGAGATCCTCGCGGCCCACTACGCCGGCTGACTGTCGCACGCGATTTCGGCCGTGCGCGTTCCCGGTCGGTGCGGCGCTCGAATCCTCGGCACAGGTTGTCCCTGCACAATGGGTCCATGACCGCGACACGGTCGTCTCCGGTCGTCCTGCTCGCAGGCGTTCCCGGGGCCGGCAAGACCGAGACCCTCAGGGAGATCAAACGCCGTGCGCCGTGGCTGCGGGTCTCCGATCCGGAGCCCGTGCGCGACTGTCTCCGCCGCATCCTCCCCTGGGTGCCGTACACGGTGGCGCGCCCGTTCGTCCACACCATCGCTCACATCGCGGCGTTCTGCCGCATCCTTCGCCGAGGCGGTCCCCCGGTCGTCGTCCACGACCCGGGAACCCGCCGGTGGAGTCGGCTTCTGATCTCGGGGCTCGCGCATGCGGCCGGTCGTGATGCCGAGGCGGTCTTCATCGACGTCGACCATGAGGCCGCGCTGCGCGGCCAGGAGCGGCGCGGCAGGGTCGTGCGCAGGCCCGCCTTCGACCGGCACTGGCGCCGGTGGATCGAGCTGCGGACCCGCATCCTCGCCGGTGAGGGGCTCGGATCGGGTGAAGGATGGGCGCGCATTGCGCTCACGACGAGGGATCGCGCCGTCGATGACGTCCTGGCCCTCGTCTTCGCAGACGGGACCGGCCGACTCTGACGGGACCGGCCGACTCTGGCGGGTGACTCCTGCGGCCGCCGACTGCGGCTGACCGTTCGATGAGGCTGGTCGCCTAGTGCGAGCGCCCCTCATCGCCGGAGGCGGAGTCCGCGTCGTCCTTCTCGTCGTCGAGGGCGTCGATGGACACGCCGGGCTCACCGACCGGCGGGGATTCGAGCGATGACCCCTGGGCCGAATCGTCGCGGGACTCGTCCCGAACCTCGGCCTCGCGTTCGGCGGCTTCTCTCGCATGATCGGGTTCGACCTCGTCGACGGTGCTCGCGTCGGCCTCGGCTCGCTCCGCCTCCTCGGCGTCGGCGGCCCGCTGGGTTGCCGTGTCGGCTCGCTCCGCCTCCTCGGCGTCGGCGGCCCGCTGGGTTGCCGTGTCGTCAGGCTGGGTTGCCGTGTCGGCCGGCTGCACTGCCGTGTCGGCCGGTTGGGGCTCGGCGTCGGCCGCCGCGGTTGCGTCATCGGCCGACTGCGTCGCTGACTCTTCCGCGCGCGTTCCCTCTGCCGCCGGAACCGCACCTGTCGCTGCTGCAGCAGACCCCGCGGCGGCCGCCCCTGGAGCGGCCGTGGCACTCGGTCCCGGGCTCGCCGCGCTCTTCCCCTGGCTTTCTTCGCCTCGGGTGTCCGCCTCGGCGCGATCGGAGTCCTCCGACCCCACCGCGGCTGCGTCGCCGGTCTCGGGACTCACTCCCGCCTCGGCGGCGAGACGGGCACGCCGCTCCGCCCGGGCCTGTGCACGCTCCTCCTCGCTCATCTTCAGCTTCGCCGGCACCCCGTCATGCTGGCTGGGACGCACGGTCTCCCAGATGAGGAGGGTGATGACCATGGTGACGCCGACGATCCCGCCCATGAGGAGCGAACCCCACGGTCGCGGCATCGAGAAGAGATCCGCGAAGGCGTTGACGATGAAGAGGGCGACGATTCCGATGATGAGGGCGATCAGATAACGCATCCTCCCATTGTGCCCGGGAACGGACCCCGATGCCGGGAGCCGGAGGTAACGGTTAGGGACCCCCGCCTCGGCGAGGGAATGTGCCATGCGTCACAATGGGGTCATGGATGCCACCTCACACCCCACCTATGACGACGTCATCGCTGAGATCGCAGCCGACCCCGGCGCATATTGGCTGACGCAGGCCCGGGAGCTCATCGACTGGGTGAGGGAACCGACGATCGCCGTCGACGACTCGCAGGCCCCGATCTACCGCTGGTTTCCCGACGGCGAACTCAACGTCTGCTTCAACGCCCTCGACCGCCATGTCGCGGCCGGACGCGGCGAGCAGGCGGCGATCATCTACGACTCCCCCGTCACCGACACCGTCCGGACGATCACCTATGCTGAGCTCCTCGACGAGGTCTCCCGGTTCGCGCGTGCCCTGTCCGATCGCGGCGTGAGCAAGGGCGACCGCGTCGTCATCTACATGCCGATGATCCCCGAGGCGGCCGTCGCGATGCTCGCGTGCGCCCGGATCGGGGCGATCCACTCGGTCGTCTTCGGCGGCTTCGCCCCGGCCGAACTCGCCGTGCGCATCGACGACACAGCCCCGAAGGCCGTGATCTCCACCTCGGCGGGAGTCGAACGCAACCGCATCCTCGAATACAAGCCGATGCTCGACGAGGCGATCTCCCTGGCCTCCTCGAAACCGGAGTTCTCCGTCATCGTCCAACGCGACGAACACCGCTGCGAACTCGGCACGACCGACCTCGACTACGCCGAACTCCTCGCCGCCACCCCCGAGGGCATCGACCCGGTGACGGTGAAGTCGACCGACGAACTCTACGTCCTCTACACCTCGGGGACCACCGGCAAACCCAAGGGCATCGTCCGCGACTCCGGCGGCTACGCCGTGGCACTGGCCTACTCGATGCCGCACATCTTCGGCCTCGAACCCGGGGAC
This sequence comes from Brevibacterium ammoniilyticum, assembly GCF_038429965.1. Classification (NCBI taxonomy): domain Bacteria; kingdom Bacillati; phylum Actinomycetota; class Actinomycetes; order Micrococcales; family Brevibacteriaceae; genus Brevibacterium; species Brevibacterium ammoniilyticum. The sequence goes on along the minus strand of NZ_BAABNP010000009.1, from coordinate 43,781 downwards.
ACGATGTTCACCGCCTCCGACGTCGGCTGGGTCGTCGGGCACTCCTACATCGTCTACGGCCCGCTGCTCGCCGGAGTCACCTCGGTGCTCTTCGAGGGCAAGCCGATCGGCACCCCCGACGCCGGCACGTTCTTCCGCATCATCGAAGACCACGGGGTCAACGTCCACTTCACCGCCCCCACGGCCATGCGCGTCGTCCGCAAGGAGGACCCGAACGGCGAGCTCATCGGCAAGTACGATCTCTCCACGCTGCGCGCGTCGTTCCTCGCCGGCGAACGGCTCGACCCGGACACGTACGAGTGGACGACGAACATCCTCGCCGAGGCGACCGGGCGCGAGATCCCCGTCGTCGACAACTGGTGGCAGACGGAGACGGGGTGGCCGATCGCGGCGAACCCGCTGGGCCTCACCCGGTTCCCGCTCAAGGCGGGCTCCCCGACGAAGCCCGTGCCCGGGTACGAGATCGAGGTCGTCGACCCCGGGGGCGCGCCGGTGCCGGCCGGGCAGGAGGGCCTCATCGTCATGAAGCTGCCCCTGCCGCCGGGGACGATGGCGACGGTGTGGGGCGATGACTCCCGGTTCGTCTCCTCGTACCTCTCGGCCTTCGACGGCTACTACCTCACCGGCGACTCCGGCTACCTCGACGAGGACGGCTACGTCTTCGTCATGGGCCGCACCGACGATGTCATCAACGTCGCCGGCCACCGTCTGTCGACCGGAGTGATGGAGGCCGTCATCGCCTCCCATCCCGCGGTCACCGAGGCGGCTGTCATCGGTGTCCACGATGAGACGAAGGGGCAGAGTCCGCGTGCGCTCGTCGTCCTCGGTGATTCCGCCGAGGCGGCCGACCCTGAGGAGATCACCGCCGAACTCGTGGCGATGGTCAGGCGGGAGATCGGCCCGGTCGCCGCGTTCAGGCAGGTCGACATCGTCAGTGCGCTGCCGAAGACCCGGTCGGGGAAGATCCTGCGCAAGACGATGCGCGAGATCGCCGACGGCGTCGAGAACCCGGCCGTGCCGTCGACGATCGAGGACCGCACCGTGCTCGACGCCCTCGAGGCGGTCCTGCGCGGCCGGTGAGGCTCAGTCGGCTGCGGGGCCGGTGTGGCTGAGCCGGTTGCGGGGCCGGTGGGCCTCAGCCGGCGAGGGGCGTCGGGATCAGTCCTGCGAATCCGTCTGCTGCGCTGATCGCTGCCCCTGAGCGAAGCCGGCGGCGAAGCCGCGCTCGTAGGCGTCTTCGCGTCCGCGACCGCTCGCGCCGCGCAGCCACTGCGCGAAGAGCATGCGCGGGTCGCAGTCGGCGTCGAAGCCCTCACGTGGGCCGCCGGGACCGAAGCCGCCCCACGGTCCGAAGCCTCGGCCGCCACCGCGCGGTCCGGATCCGTCGCGGGACCCGGGTCCGTCGCCGGGGCCGAAGCCTCGGCCGCCGCCGCGCGGGCCGCCTCGGCGAGCGCCTCGACGGAACAGCATGCGCGGATCGAAATCATCGCCGAAGTCGTCGTAGCCCCGAGGGCCATCGCTTGGACGTCGGTCACTGTGGTCATGCGGGCCACGGTGGTCACGTGGGCCGGCAGAGTCTGAGTCGTCGCGGGCGAAATCGCGGTGATGTCCTTCGCCGGGGCCACGGTGGTGGCCATGTCCGCGACGGCCATCAGAGCCCCAACCGGGGCCGAATCCGCGGCCGCGGGCGAATCCGCGCATCTTCTCGCGCATCGCCCTGATGTCGTCGTCATCGCCGCCGAGTGCGTCGATGATCTTCGTCAGCGACTCGGACATGGCTGCGACCTCGTCGGCGGTGAGGATGTCCTCGACCTTCGCACTCACGCGGTCTCGCAGCGTACGGACTCGGTCGCGAAGTTCGTCCGGGTCGACACCGTCTGCATCGTCGCGGTGATCGCTCTCAGCCCAGACGCCGCCATCGACGACATCCTCGTCATGGCGGTGGCGCCTGCCTCGGCGGCGCAGATCGGCGACATCACGAGGATCGATGTCCTCCTCCGCGACCGCTGAGAGGAACTCCCTGCGCAGCGATCGCCCTGCCTGCCCGAGCAGTCGTGCGAGATTCGGGGCCTCCTCGCTGGTGACCTCGTGATCGATCGGGCGGTCATCGACATCGACGAACTCGTCGACCTCGACCTCGGCTTCGATGTCGTCATCAGCGTCGGCCGCGTGGCCGGTGCCGTCCGGACCGTCCGCCTTGCCTGGGGCATTCGCGCTCTCCGGGCCATGCGCGGCCGCGCCGCGTTCGTCGTTGGTGTTGTCGTTGTCATCGTCAAAGTGATTGTGCGTGGACATGTCATCTCCTTTACTTGTTATCTGACATGTATATGCATAGTGACATGCATTCACGAAACATGTCAAGAGACATGTAAAATTCAGGCATGACGACAGACGACACGACTGCCAAGATCGCCGAGGCGCTCACCCGGCTCCAGTGGAGACGAGGATTCCGCGGACCAGGACCAGGCGGACATCGCGGCGGACCCGGAGGATTCCCCGGCGGAAATCCCTTCGCCGAGGGCGGCCCCTTCGGCGACGGTGGACTCTTCGGCAAGGGTGGGCCGTTCGGGACCGGACCGGCCGACAGCGAACGTGGTCACCACGGCCCTGACCACGGCGGTCCTGGCCACGGTCGGGATCGCCGCGATCACCCCGGCCGGGATGAGTGGCGGGAATGGGCGCACCGTCTGGGTGGTCGCCTCGGCGGGAGAGCGCAACTGCGGCTGCTCATCGCACTCGCCCAGGTCGGGCACGCCATCGGCGTCAGCGCGCTCGGCGAGGCGATCGGGGTCGATCAGCCGCGTGCCTCACGGCTTGTGTCGCAGGGCGTCGAGCTCGACCTGCTCCGGCGCGAGGCCGATCCCGACGACGCTCGCCGCACGCTCATCGCGCTCACGGAGAAGGGCAGGGCGATCACGAACCGCTTCCTCGGCGCACAGCAGGCCAGCGTCGATGTCGCGCTCGATTCGTTCACCGACAAGGAGCGGGAGACGCTCGCCGACCTCCTCAGCCGCCTCGCGGATGCCTGGCCGCGCTGACAGGCTGCCGACTCGCGGCGGTGCCGGGCACGTCTGACCTGTCGACGTCTCAGCTCTCGGCGAGCGCCTTGAGCCGCTCGAGCGAGGCGAGCAGCTTCTCGGCCGTCGTCGACTGTGCGCGGGGCAGCCGCTGCGGGTCCCGCAGCTGCGTCCAGTCGTAGGTGTGCCGGACGAGCACGGACTCCTCACCTGCAGGTTCGAGTTCCCAGATCCACTTGTGCCCGAGCTTGGGCTGTCCGACCTCGGCGGGCATCCAGGCGATGAGGCGGCCTTCGTCGAAGTCGACGACGTGGTTCTCGCGGTCGACGCCCTTCGTCAGGGTCGTGATGAACGATCCGCCCGCCTCGGTGATGCGCTGACCCGCAGCCGCTTCGCCGAGGTTGTCGTTGCCGTCCCATTCCGGCTGCCGTGCGGGGTCGGCGATGAGTTCGAACACCTCGGCGGAGGGGGCGTCGATGACGAGTTCGGCGCTGACGACCTTGAGAGCGGGGTCGATCGCGTCGAAGGCGGAGGCATCGGAGTGGGCGGAGTCGGTCATCGGCTTCCCTTTCGGCCGTGGTCCAGGACGGGGTCTCTGCCGTCAGACTACTCCGGCCGGGGTTCCCAGGCGCTCTCGCCTCAGTCCTCGATCGCTCGATCCTGCCGGTCGGCGCGGGCTGCGGCGGTGCTGAATCGGGTGAAGAGCCTGGAAGAGTCGCTCGAGAGCGAGAGCAGGACACCGACCTGGAGGGCGACGGTGACGAGCGAGTACATGTTCGTCGCGATGCTGCGGTCACCGGTGAGGTAGTTCGTGAACGAGATGATGACCGAGATCGTCGAGAGTGTGAGGATCCACAGTCTCGCCCGGTTGCTGCCGCGGAAGACGGAGATCGAGGCGATGACCTGGATGACACCGATGATGAGGCTGAGCCCGACGAGGACGCCGGCGACGATCCGGGTGACGATCTCAGTGTCGGCAGCACTCCCTCCGGTGCTGGCGACGTCGGCTCGCAGGCCGTCCCAATCGAGGAGGATGCTGAGCACATCGGTGGCTTGGAGGATGAGGAGGACGAGGACGAGGCCCGCCCCGATGAGCGTCTGCAGAGGCCGCTTGCTCCACAGGGTGCGGGCAAGGTCGGAGACCGAGTTCGAGTCGTGGTAGATCTGCGTGGCGTCGAGGGCGAGGTCGAGCCGCTCGGGATAGTCGTCGGCGTCAGTGGTGACCATCTTGACGTCGATGATCGGCAGGTTGCCGTCGGTGACGATCGCATCTCCACCGCCGTTGCGGGAGTGGTAGCCGGTCGAGAAGTCCTTGATGTTGTCGACGGTGATCTCAGGGTCCGCCTCGGTGACGGTCTTGACGATGTAGTCGCGCTCGATGTCCGTGTTCTCTTCGATCTTGTGGGTGATCTGCAGGGTGAAGAGGGAGAGCCCGACGCTCTTGTCGTACGTTCCCGCCGCCAGCCAGTCCGCCTGCAGACCGCCGGGCAGCAGCCACCCCGAGGGGCATTTCCAGAAGCGGACGTGATGGCGTTGGCCCGGGTCGCCGTCGACCTCCTGCTGGTAGGCGAAGTCCTGCCGACGACCGAAGAGCATGAGCGGGGAGACCGGAGCCTCGGGGTAGCTCGACTTCGTCAGGGTCGACTTGATGATGCCCCACGTCGAGGCGGCCGTGATGTCGTCGGCGAGCGTCCACCCGGCGGCCTTCATCGCATGGTGGATCTGCGCCTCCTCGCCCCGCCATGCGAGGTTGACGGGATCGCCGAGGAGGCCGTCCGAGGTCCTCGTGCGCCCGATGAAGTAGTTGGGGACGTAGATCTGGGAGAGGATGCGGTGCAGCCGGGGCAGCGCGAGATACGACACGACGGCCCAGAGGATGAGCAGGGTGAGCACCTGCCACCAGCCGAGGGAGAAGCCCTTGAGGAGGATGAGCAGGGCGAGGAACAGGGAGGCTGCTCCGCCGAAGAGGAAGAAGAAGTAGTCGAGGACGCCGGTGACCGTGAAATGGTGCCGTCGGAACACGAACGACTGCCGACGGCGGTTCTTCTCGCGATCGGGTGCCTGCCCGGGAGGGGGATCCGGAGTCTGGGCTCGGGGATTCATGGACCAAGTGTAGCGACGGGCACTGACTCCGGCAGGGGAACTGGGCGGAATTCTCTCGGTCGTGAGTGTCGGGCACGTGGTGCCCGCAGTCGCGAGTCTCTCAGTCGTGGCGCGGTGAGACGTGTCGACGCAGCAGAGACGCATTCGCGGTGGCAGCGATCTCCCGTACCTCGTCCTCGGCGAGGACGGCGATGAGTGCGTCGCTCTCGGCACCGGGGATCTCGACGAGCACCTGGAGGACCCGGAAGCGCACGGTCGGATCCTGTGAGCCCGACCGCGTTCGCAGCTCGGCCATGATCGTCTCGGCGACGGTCAGGTCGGCAGTGGTGCGGTCGGCAGCGACCGGACCGGCCGCAGCGGGTTCGGCCGGAAGCAGGAAGGCCGCGGTCGGGACGTCCGCATGTGGACCGGAACGAGCCGGTGCGACAGACGGGTCGCCTGCGGTGTCGGCGAACATGAAGCCGGCGAGCGCCTCGGCGGCGTCGATGTCCTTGCTCCCGCTCATCGCGATGTCGAGGAGCATCGGCACGGCGGACGGGTCGCCGCGGCGTCCGAGGGCGAGCGCTGCGATCGTGCTCACCTCGGGATCCTCGTCGTCGAGTGCCGCGCGCATCGCCTCCGCGATCACGGCGTCGGACTCGGCGAGGTCGTTCGCCGAGGTGGTCCTCCAGATCTCGTCGAGCGCGCGGATCGCATTGCGCCGGACTCCGGGGTCCTCGGAGTCGAGCCCCGCGGCGAGAGGTGCCACGGCGTCGTGACCGGCCTGGGCGAGAGCCCACCGCATCGCGCCCGCCGCATTGAGCACCGATTCCTCGAGCACCGCCCGTGAGAGCATCTCCACGGGCACACCGCCGTCGACCCCGCTGCCGAGTGCGGCCTTGTGGCGTTGGATGACATCGCGGGATTCGAGCGAACGCATGAGGTCGATCGCGGTGAGCAGACTCTCGCCGTCTGCGGCGCCGAGGCCGGAGACCTGCTCGAGATGTGTCAGCAGGCGCTCGTCGGCCGCGATGCGCTCACGAACGGCGGTGATGAGGTCGGCGATCACGGCGGAGGCGTCGAATCCAGGATCGGCGAGCAGCCGACCGATCTCGGGCAGAGAGAGTCCGAGACTGCGCAGACCCTCGATGTGGAAGATCCGGCCGATATCGGCCGGTGAATACTCTCGGTAGCCGTTCGACGATCGCGCGCTGGGAGTGACGAGCCCGAGCGACTCGTAGTGTCTGAGCATGCGCGCGCTCACGCCCGAGCGCCGAGACACCTCGCCGATGAGCATCGCCACCTCCCTCTCGTCACTGCTCCGGAGCGCCGACCTGCGGTGATCCTGCGTGCACTGGTGCTGTCGGACTCATCGAAGCTCTGCACCATTGTGCACCCAGCACGATCCAGTTCGTCCGGCCCCGCTCCAGGACACCTCACGCTGCCCAGTGCCAGTGCAGAGACGCCGAGGGCACAGCAACGCCCAGAGGGTTCGGAGGAAGGAGTCCGAGGCGACGGCGATGCCGGCTCGGTGCCGAGCTTGCCCCGCTCGGCACCGCACACGGCGGCCGACCCTTCCCAAAGTCGGACTAGGCCGTCGCCTCGGACCCCAGTGCGACCACGCGCTTGGCTTCGCCCATGGCGTGGGCGAAGCCGGCGTCGGGGTCATGGAACATCTCAACCGTCGCCAGAGCGTGTGCGCGCACTGTTTCTTCCTCTGCCTCAACACTCGCATCCAACACTGACACGAGATCCTCGCCGAGCGCGACAAGCGCCCGACTCAGGCTCTTCTGCGTCTCCAGATCACCTCTTCCCAACTGCGTGACCAGGGCTGATGCAAGATCCTCTCGATTCTCACCCGGCACCAGGGACACCGCGGATCGCCACGCACTGCGGGCCACCTCGGCGTCGGGATGGGCGATGAACCGCAGTCCGACGACATTCGGGTCGGTGGCCTCCCAACCCCGCCGATCACCGATCTTCGACAGCGTGTGCAGCGCCTGGCTCTGCGCCTGCGCGACGTCGGAGTCGAGCTCGGCGATGAGCCTCGGCACGACGAGGTCCGGATCCAACCGCGTCAGCGCCCACGTGAGCATGTCGCGGACGAAGAAGTCCGGTTCGAGGCGGCAGCGCTCGATGAGGACGTCGAGGAACCCGTCGTCGGCCTCGGTGCCGATCGTCAGCGCAGCCCGCAGCCGCTGGGGCGCAGCGCCTCGGCGCAGCATCTCTGTCCGCACCGCTCCGTCGCGGTCATGTCCTCGCGCATGGGTGGTCTCTGTCATGATGTCAGCCTCCTTCTGCTCTCGTGGCGACGACTCATCCCAGTGAAGGCCTTGACATCGTGTCAAGGTCAAGGCCGACGCTGAGGCCGACCCTCGGCGACCAGGGACATGCCCGCCTTCGCCGAGGTTGACACCACCACTGCCACCACAGAAATCGCCGGGCCGGAACTCGCCATAGAATCGGAGAGAGCGCCAACCGGCCATCAGCGATCGACAGCTACTGCGTCAGGGGCAGCCGTGGAGAAGATCGACCTCAAGAAGACCCTTCCGAGCTACCGCGCGAAATCCGGCGAGTTCGCCACGATCACCGTCCCGCCGTTGCGGTACCTCATGCTCGACGGGCACGGCGATCCGAATGTCTCGCCGCAGTTCACCTCGGCGGTCGAGTCCCTCTACCCGCTCGCGTACGCACTGAAGTTCCTGAGCAAGCGGGAACTCGACCGCGATTACGTCGTGCCACCGCTCGAGGGCCTGTGGTGGGCTGAGGACATGAGCTCCTTCACGACCGCACGGAACAAGGCCGACTGGGACTTCACCCTCATGCTCCTGGTTCCCGATTGGCTCGATCGCACCCATATCGACTCCGCCGCCGAGGCGGTCGCCCGCAAGTCCTCTCCCCCGCGCCTGCGTGAGGTCAGGGTCGAGACCCTCGATGAGGGCACCTGCGTGCAGACCCTTCACCTCGGATCATTCGATTCGGAGGCCGAGGTGCTCGCCCACCTCCATGACGACGTCATCCCGAACGCAGGGTTCGCTCTCACCGGCACGCATCACGAGATCTACCTCAGCGACTCCCGCAGAACAGCGCCGGAGAAGCTGCGGACGATCCTCCGGCAGCCGGTGCGACGCGTGAGGTGAGGCGGAGTGTTCGGGCTCGGCTCGTGGCCCGGCGAAGCGATTCAGCCTCCGCTCGTCCAGCCACCGGTCGCCGGACTCGTTGACTGGTGCTCCTGCGGCGACGGGTCGACCGACGGCCGCTCCCCGGAGCTCGAGCCCACGGTCAGCGCAACGACGATGACGACGCCGGCAATGAACAGCGTGGCCACAACCGCAACGGCGAGGATGAGGCAGCTGGCAAGCGGGGAACGTCGAACGAAATGGGCCATGCCTTGATCCTAGGGGGGGTGGGACGGTCACAGGCGGCTGCGACGTATGCCAGATCGGCAACACCCGCCCGGCCGCGCAGCCCCAGTCAGCGTTGCTCCCACGGGTCCGTGATCGTTCTGTGACAAAAAGCATGGCGTGGTCACATTGACCCTTCAGTTTGTTGCATTATCGTTATATTCATGCCTCGACAGACACGACACCGCAAGGGACCCCGGTCCGTGCTCGTCGGTGCCCTGATCGGACTCGGGGCAGCGGTCGCAGCACTGGCGATCGGTGCCGTCGTCATCCTCAACGCGCCTGTCTCATTCGGCTCGACGACGATCAGGCAGATGCAGATGTCCTCGGTGAATCAGCTCAACCAGCAGCAGATCGACAATGCCCGACTCATCATCGCCGTCGGCCGCGGCGGCGGATTCGACGACGAAGCGATCCGCATCGCCCTCATGACGGCTCTGCAGGAGTCCTCTCTGCGCAACATCGACTACGGCGATCGCGACTCCGTCGGCCTCTTCCAGCAGCGTCCCTCCCAGGGCTGGGGCGATCCGAGCGAACTCACCGACCCGGTCTTCGCGACGAAGTCGTTCTACGGCATCAATCCCGAGATCAAGAACCCCGGACTCGACCAGATCGAGGACTGGGACTCGATGACCCCGACCGAAGCCGCCCAGGCGGTGCAGCGCTCGGCCTATCCTGACGCCTACGGCCAGTGGGAATCACTCGCCGATGACCTCATCGGCTCGCAGAACGACGTCGAAGCACTGCACTGAGGGGCCCACTGCTCAGCCCCGGACGCCCCTGACTACACTGGCTGGGTGAACTTTCGCACTGCTCTCCCCGTCCTCACCATCTCCGTCGCCGCGTCCCTGGTCGTCAGCGGCTGTTCGATCCTTCCGGGTTCGGCCGCTCAGTCCCAGGGCAACTACCCGCAGACGATCGACTCGCCCTACGGCAGCGCCGAGATCCCCTCGACCCCTGCGAAGGTCGCCGTCGTCAGTTCGACCGATCTCGACATCGCCCTGGCCCTCGGCGTCGCCCCCGTCATCGCCCCCGCCGCAGACGGAGCCGACCGGCTCAGCCCGTGGGCCCAGCAGGCCATCAGCGACAAGAGACTGACCGCACCTGACACCTTTGACGCCGACGACGGCCCGGACATCACCGCGATCGAACAGGCCCAACCGGACGTCATCCTCGCCACCGGGCTCGAGGACGCCGGCGACCGCTACGACGAACTCTCCGCGATCGCCCCAGTCGTCGCTTCGGCGGCCGATGCGACGTGGACGGACAGGACCGCCGCCGTCGCCACGGCACTCGACAAGGCCGACGAGGCGAAGACCGTCGTCGGCGACGTCGATGCCCAGGCCGCGGACATCGCAGGCAGCCATCTCGAGTTCGAGGACACGACCTACACGCTCGCCGATGTGCAGAAATCCTCTATCGACTACCTCTCCTACGACGGCAGCGACGACAGCTTCTTCACCGGGCTCGGACTCCTCTCCGCGCCTGCGTCCGCGAAGTACACCGCGGCGAAGCACAGCGTGAAGAAGTCGAAGGTCGACACCCTCGACGCCGACGTGCTCTTCATCCACTTCCCCAGCAGCGGCAAGGGACTCCTCGACGAATCCGACCTCGCCGACCCGTTCTACCGGGAAGTCAAGGTCATCCGCGGCAAGCACTACACCGTGCTCGACGATGACGAGTTCACCGCCCTGACGAACCTCTCCCCGCTCAGCTATCCGTGGCTCCTCGACGACCTGCCCGGCGCCATCGGCAAGGCCGAGCAGGGCGAAGCCTGAGCCGTCCTCCTAAGGGCCTGCCCCGATAGGTCAGTTCCCCGCTGACCGCTCCATCACCTCGCCGAGGCGGTGCATCGCCTCCCGGTACCCTGCCGGATTCGGGCCGGCGAAGTTGAGGCGCACGTGCGGGGCGTGGGCTTCGGTGGGGAAGAGCTCCTCCCCACCGGTGACGAACACACCCCGCGCAGCCGCCTCGGCGACGAAGGACCGGACATCGGTGCCCTCGGGCAGCCGGCACCACAGGTTGAGTCCGCCTTGGGGCACATGGTCGACGGTCAGGGCCGGCACCTCGGCGCGGATGGCTGAGAGCAGGGAATCGCGACGATCGCCGAGGCGGCGGCCGAGACCGCGCACATGCGTGCGCCACGCGGGACGGGTGATGACGTCGAGGGCGGCGGCCTGCAGGAGCGGGCTGACGTACATCGATTCGGCCTGCACGTCAGCGCGGATGCGGTCGCGCGCCGGTCCGCGGGCGATGACGGCAGCGACCCGGATCGCCGGGGACACGCTCTTCGTCAGCGACCGGACGTAGACGATGTGACCGTCCGCGTCGTCGCCGATCATCGGTACGGAGACGTCGTCGATGCCGAAGTCGTGCGCCCAATCGTCCTCGACGAGGAAGGCCCGACGGGAGCGGATGACCTCGAGGATCGCCGTCCGCAGCTGCGGGGACCAATGGACCCCGGTCGGGTTGGTGAAGTTGGGCTGGGCGTAGAACGCGGTAGCACCGGTGCGGTCGATCGCCTCGGCGACGACCTCCGGATCCGGTCCGGCGGGCCCTGACGGCACGGGCACGAGCGTGACCCCGGCACGTCTTGCCGCGGTGATGAGACCCCAGTAGGTCGGGGATTCGACGATGAGCGGACGGCCGGGACCGATGAGCGACCGGAGGATCGACCCGATGCCGGTCTGACTGCCGGGGGTGATCGTGACGTCGGAGGGCGCGGGCGGTGAGGCCGCACCCGCGTCGGAGACCTCGGCGGCGAACCATGCCTGCAGGTCGGGCAACCCGGCGACCGGTGCCCGGCGCAGCGAGTCCTCGAACCTCGCGGCCCGCCCCAGCGCGCTTCTCACCAGCGCCCGCGGCAGCAGGTCCGGATCGGGGTAGCCGTCATGGAGGGCGAACTGGTCGACCCCGGCCTCACGCAGCGGCGCCGCGACCGGGCCGGGCAGGAACTCCTGCGGCCCCAGGGTGCCCGTCTGCCAGCTGAGGTCGGGAGGGGCGAGCGTCCTCTCACGCCGCACGAACGTTCCGACTCCCGGCCTCGACTCGACGAGTCCCCGTCTGGCCAGACTCGACAGAGCCTTCTGCACGGTCACCGGCGAAGCCTCGTACTCCTTGACCAGCGCCCGCGAGGACGGCAGGCGCGCGCCGTCGGGGGCGGAGGCGATCCATGCGGAGAGTTCCGCCGCGATGCGCGAACTGCTATCGTGGTGCATGAGACCTGATAATAGCGCTATCATGGCTGATCGCCAACCGCTACATTCGCCCGGCGGCCGCTCGCTGATCGGCGACCGCGCTGGAGTGTGGTGGGGCCTGCTCGGCGTCACGGCGTTCTCCTTCACGGTTCCCTTCACCCGCATCGCCGCCGAGTCCGGCTCGATGTCCCCGCTGTTCATCGGCGCCGGCCGCGCGACGGTCGCCTCGATCCTCGCAGGGCTGCTCCTCTGGCTCGTCCGGCTGCGCGGTCGTTCGCGATCCGGCGGTGCGTTCTCGGGCACTGCGTCCGGAGGCGGTGCGTCCGCCGACGCTTCGTCGCCCGGACCTGCGTCCTCCGGCCGCATTCCGGGGGCATCGTCTGTCCGCCTCCCGACCGGGATCCAGTGCCTGCGTCTGCTCGTCGTCGCCGGCGGCGTCGTGCTCGGCTTCCCGTTGCTCACCTCGTATGCGCTCAGTCAGACCCCGGCCAGTCACGCGGCGGTGGTCATCGCCCTGCTGCCGGCCGCAACCGCTGCGGCCGCGGTGATCAGGACGAAAGAGCGTCCCGGCCTGGGCTTCTGGGTGATGGCCGCGCTCAGCGCGGTCCTCGCCGTCGTCTTCGCGCTCGTCCAGGGTGCTGAGTTCGGCGGCCTGCGACCGGCTGACCTCCTTCTCTTCGCCGCCGTGCTCGCGGCGGCCGTCGGGTACGCCGAGGGCGGGGTGCTCTCCCGCGAGATCGGGTCGTGGCAGACGATCTCGTGGGCACTCGTGCTCTCGGCGCCGGTGACACTCGGCCTCACCGTTCTCGCCATCGTCACCGCCACCCCGTCGGGGTCGCCGGCGCAGTGGGCGTCGTTCGCCTACCTCGGCGTGATCAGCATGTTCCTCGGCTTCTTCGCCTGGTATCGAGGGTTGGCGATCGGTCCGATGGCGCAGGTCTCCCAGGTGCAGCTCATCCAGCCGGTGATGTCGATCGCGTGGGCGGCGCTCCTCCTCGGCGAACGCCTCGACTGGCCGACGATCGTCTGCGGAACCGCCGTCATCGCCAGCGCCGCGCTCACCGTGCGCACGAGGCTGCGGTCATGATCGCCCTCATCCTGGTCCTCGCGTTCACTGCGGTCGTCTTCGCGATCGGGAGGTTCGCGTGCCCGCCCCACGACCGACTGCCTCTGTCTCGTCTCGATCCCGCCGAGGCGGTCGGCACGTGGGCGCGCGGATGTGCCGTGATCGCCTCGGCGGGACCTCTGTCGGCGGTGCGGGCAGGCGACGGCACGCCGGCCACCGGCGAGCGACCAGCAGAATTCGGGGAGGACCGTGGTGACGAGGGCGGCACCGATCTGAGGCGGCTCACGGATGACGGGCCCAGCGGTGACAGTCCGTCCGATGGCGAGCCCGACCTCGGCGGCTGACTTGCTGTAGTTCGACCCTGTTCCGGTAGCCTCTATCCATGGCTGACTCCCAAGATTCCATCCCGGTCAACGCTGCCGTTGATGCGCTGCTGCGCAATCCCGCGGACAATCTCAACGCCATCACCGAGACCGCCGACCTCTTCAAGGCGCTCGCGACTCCTTCGCGGCTGAAGATGCTCCTCGTCCTCGCCCACGGCGAGGCGACGGTCACGCACATCGTCGATTCGACGGGCCTGTCCCAGCCGCTCGTGTCCCAGCATCTGAAGTTCCTCCGCGGGCTCCACCTCGTCGGCGTCAAGCGGCTCGGTCGGGAGGCCTACTACTCGCTCAAGGACGACCACGTCGCCCACATCATCCTCGATGCCCTCGCCCACACGGTCGAGGGCCACGAGCACTGAGATACGAGCCCGCCCTGCGGCCCCGGCGGTTGGGTCACGTCAGGTGATCTCCGGGCACGTGAGGTGATCTCCGGGTCAGCCCAGGTGATCGAGGACCCGGTCGAGCGCCTCGGCGGTCCGATCCGCACCGACCGCCAAGGACAGTCGCACCGAACGCCAGCCGTCCACGGAGTCGAAGTCGTCACCGGGGGCGAAGGCCACGCCGGTCGCCTCGAGGAGGTCCTCGCACCACTGGGTCGCCGTGGCGAACCGGCCGCCCGAGCGCTCAAGGATGTCGTCGATGCGCGCGTACATGTAGAACGCACCGTCGGGTGGGGCCATGTCGGTGAAGCCGAGGTCCGCGGTCGCATCGAGCACGTGGTCGCGAGCCCGGGCGAATGAGGCGACAGCGGCCTCGCACTCGGCATAGGACTCCGGGTCGAACGCCGCGACCGCGGCATGCTGGGCCGGCACCGGCGCGCACAGGGCGAGGTTGCCGGTGACGTTCTCGGCGGCCTTCGTCAGTCGTTCGGGCAGGATCGCCCAGCCCAGCCGCCAGCCGGTCATCGCCCAGTACTTCGAGAACGAGGAGATGACGATGGCCTCGTCGTCGTGGGCGAGCGCGGTCTCCCCGCGGGTGCCGATGTAGCTGATGCCGTGGTAGATCTCGTCCGAGATCACCTGGACGCCGTGGTCGCGGCACCAGGAGATGAGCTCGCCGAGGTGGTCGGCCCCGATCATCGTCCCCGTCGGATTCGCCGGGGAGGCGAGCATGAGGCCCTTGAGCGGGGCCTGGGCGTGGGCGGCCTCGAGGAGGTCGATCGTCGGTTGGAATCCGTGCTCGGCACCGCAGTCGAGTTCGACGATGTCGGCGCCGAGGGCTGCGAGGATGTTCTTGTACGCGCCGTAGCCGGGTCGGGCCACGGCCACCCGGTCGCCGACGTCGAAGCAGGTGAGGAACACCGTCTGGAAGGCACCGGAGGAACCGGTGGTGATCTGGATGCGGTCGATGGGGATGTCGACGCCGTACCAGTCGCGGTAGTGTCCGGCGATCGCCTCGCGCAGTTCGGGGATGCCGAAGACCGCTGAGTAGCCGAGGTTCGTGCCGTCGGTGAGGATCTCGGCGGCGCGGCGCTTGATCGGTCTGGGAGCGCCCTGGGTGGGTTCGCCGAGGCACATCGCGATCGTGTCCCGCCCGGCCCGCTGCATCGCCTGGACCTTGCCGACGATGTTCATCGCCGCGAACGGCCGCACGAGTCCGGCCCGGTTCGAGACGGCGAGGCCCGGGGTGGTGAGGTCGGCAGTCGCGGTGTCGCCCAGGCCGGGGGCGTTCGTGGTGTCGGGGTTCATCGTCCGCTCGCTTCGTCGGGCGCTGAGGTTTCGGGCGCTTGGGATTCGGGCGCTGAGGTTTCGGACGCTGTGGCCCCGGGCGCGGTGGTTTCAGCCTCGCGGTCGTCGGTGCTTGCATCCTCCGTCGGCTTCTCCCGCGGGAGGCGGCCGAGGAGGTGGAACTCGGGATTCGGCCGCATCCCCGCGACCTGGGCCATGCGGTTGGAGAGGCCGAAGAACCCGGTGATCGCGGCGATATCCCACGCGTCTTCGTCGTCGAAGCCGTGCGCGGCCAGTTCGGCGTAGTCCGCGTCGGCGATCGTCCACGGTTCCCGGCAGACCTTCATCGCGAAGTCGAGCATGGCCTTCTGCCGTGGAGTGATGTCCGCGTGTGCATAGTCGAGTGCGACTTGGTCGGCGATGTAGGGGTCCTTCGCATAGATGCGCAGCAGGGCTCCGTGGGCGACGACGCAGTAGAGGCAGTTGTTGACCGCCGAGGTGGCCGTGACGATCATCTCCCGATCGGCCTTCGTCAGGCTGCCGGTCTCCTTCTCCATGAGAGCGTCGTAGTAGGCGAAGAACGCCCGGAACTCGGCGGGGCGGCGGGCCAGGGAGAGGAAGACGTTGGGCACGAAGCCGGACTTCTCGGACACGGCGAGGATGTGGTCGCGGATGTCGTCGTCGACCTCGGCGATGTCAGCCAGTGGGTATCGCATAGTGCACATGCTAGCTGTCGTGAGTTCGCGGGGCTTAGGGTGAGGGCTGATGGGCACGGCAGCGGCGATGGTGCCGCGGGTGTCGGAGAAGTGAGGAGCAGAGACGATGGATGCGGAGAATACGGGAGCTGCCGGCAGCGCAGGTGCAGGATCGGCCGACGACTCCAGCGCTGCCGACACCGGGTCGACCGGTGAGGTGCAGCTCGACAACGGGATCTTCCGGGTGACGCGGTGGACGATCGAGCCGGGCGGAGTCATTCCCATGCACCGGCACGAGCACGAGTATGTCGTCGTCCCCATGGTCACCGACTCGATGCACGTGCGGAACTCCGACGGCACCGAGCACACCGCCGACCTGCAGGCGGGCGTCTCCTACACTCGGCCGGCCGGCTCCGAGCACGAGGTCTACAATCCCGACGGCGACGACGCCGTCATCTTCGTCGAGATCGAGCGCCTGTAGCGCAGCGTTCCGCGGCGAACTGACGCGCGCCGCCCGCGACCGGGCACCGACTGCCGTCTGCTCGAGACTTTCGGACGCGCAGTGTCGATTCGGGTCGCGAAAATCGTCACTCAGCGTCCTTTTCCAGTCGCGAAGCGGTTGAACCCGGGCCTCAGGCGGGCACGTCCCAGGTGTGCACGGGTCGTCCACTCGCCTGGTTCTCGAGGTACGCGTCCATCATCGCCTTGAGCGCCTCGCGGCGTTCGGGCGAATTCGGGCGGCTCGCAGGCGCCAGATGGTCGAGCATCCGCAGCTGCCACGTCGCCCCGTTGGCCTTGCCCTCGGCGCGGCCTTCGATGATCGACATGTACTCCTCGATGACGTCCTTGTCGATGTTCAGTCTCCGCAGCCCGCGGCGGGCCTGCGGGATGAGGACGTCGATGACGAGGTCCGAGACGGCGATGTGACCGATCTTCGGCCAGGTCACCCGCGCGGTGATGCCCTCCTTGGCGCACGCGAAGAAGTTCTCCTCCGCCTCGGCGAAGGACATCCGCGACCACACGGGACGGTTCTCACCGACGAGGAACTCCGCGAGTCCGTAGTAGAAGGCGGCATCGGCGACCATGTCCACCGGGGTCGGACCGGCCGGCAGCAGACGGTTCTCCACGCGGATGTGCGCGCCGTTGTCTCCGGCATCGTAGATCGGCCGGTTCCACCGCCACACGGTGCCGTTGTGGAGGTTGAGCTCGAAGAGCTTCGGCGCATCGGCCTCGCTGAACTCGACGAAGTCCTTGATCTCCGGCAGCAGCGGCGGGAAGTAGCGGACGTTCTCCTCGAAGAGGTCGAAGACGCTCGTGATCCACCGCTCCCCGAACCACACACGCGGGCGCACACCCTGCGTGACGAGTTCGGGAGTGCGCGTGTCGATCGACTGCCCGAAGACGGGGATCCGGGACTCGTGCCAGAGCTTGTGCCCGACGAACAGCGGCGAGTTCGCGCTCACCGCGACCTGCGCGGCGGCGATCGCCTGGGAGGCGTTCCACGCCTCGGCGAACTTGTTCGGCGCCACCTGCAGGTGCAGCTGCATCGACGTGCAGGACGACTCCGGGGCGATGTCGGCGAACTCCTGCCGGTACGTCTCCTCGCCGTCGAGCTCGATCTTGACGAACTCGCCGCGGGCATCGATGACCGAATTGCTCAGCGCCTCGTACCGGTTCTCCTCCGTCATCCACGGGTCGTGCTTGAGGAACTGCGTGGTCAGCGTCGGCAGCGTCCCGATCGAGGCGACCTTGAGCCCCTTCGCCTCGGCGGCGCGCTTCGCCCGGGCCAGGCGGTCGGCGACACCCGACTCGAGCGTCTTGAGCCCGCGTCCGGCGACCTGGAGGACGGGGTGGTTGAGTTCGAGGTTGAACCCGCCGATCTCGGACTGGAACTCATCATCGAGGTCGCCGAGCACCTCCTTGTTGCGCAGGCTCGGCTGATTGTCCTCGTCGACGAGGTTGAGCTCGAGTTCGAGCCCGATCGTGCCCGCCGACTTGAACTCCGCATGCCGCAGGTACGTGTCGAAGAGCTCGAGGTTCTCCGCAAGCTTCTCGCGGTACAACGTCCGCTCTTCCGGTGTGTACCGTTTCGAACTCACTGCCTCACCCATGCCTCAAGCAAACCACAGACATCGCCTGTTGTGGCCGGCCGCCCCGGGACTTTCTTCGACTCGCCGAGGCGGTCGCCCTGCTGTGCGATCCGGACAGCTGCCCTCCCGGCTGGGGTGCCGCCGTAGAATCGGCGACATGTCGACCTCTGTGAAACCCGCCACGCAGCCCTCTGACCTCGTCCGCGACGCCGAGGAGCGCCTGCCGGACATGCTCGCCGACATCGCACGGGTCATCACCCTCGAGACCCCGTCGGCCGACAAGGACGCCGTTGCCGCCGGTGCCGCCGACTTCGCGGACCTTCTCCACGAGCGCCTCGGTGCCCGGCCCGAGATCCTCACGGTCGACGGGGTCGCGCATGTCCGCCTGCGCTTCGGCGAGGGTCCCCCGCGCGTCGTGCTCCTCAACCATCAGGACACCGTGTGGCCCCACGGAACCCTTGAGCGCCTGCCGTTCTCCACCGAGGACGGCGTCCTCCGCGGACCCGGCAGCTTCGACATGCTCACCGGGGCGATCATGAGCGTGCACGCGGCGGCGATCCTGGCCGACCGCCTCGGCGAGGGCGGGCTCGAGGGTCTGTCGATCCTCGTCACCGGGGATGAGGAGGTCGGGTCGGTGACGTCGTCGGATCTCATCCGCGCCGAGGCGGCCGAGGCGGCGGCCGTGTTCGTCATGGAGGCGAGCGCGGACGGCGCGCTCAAGCTCGAACGCAAGGGCACCGGGATCTACACGCTGATCTTCCGGGGCAGGGCAACGCACGCCGGGCTCGAACCGGAGAAGGGCGTCAACGCGGGCATGGCGCTCGCGCTCACCCTCCCCCTCATCGCCGAGCTCGCCGACGTCGAGGCGGGCACCACGGTCGTGCCGACGACGATCACCGCGGGGACGACGTCGAACACCGTCCCCGCCGAGGCGCGCGTCGACGTCGATGTCCGTGCCCGGACCGCGGCCGAACTCGAACGCGTCGACGCGGAGATCCGCGCCCTCGCCGCGAACCCGCGGCTCGAGGGATCGACGACCGAGGTGATCGGCGGAATCAACCGACCGCCGTTCGAACCCGAGCAGTCCGCTGAGCTCTTCGACCGGGCGACCACGCTCGCCGCCGACCTCGGCATCGCGGCCCCTCGCGGGGTGGCCGTGGGCGGGGCCTCCGACGGGAACTTCACGGCCGGTGACGGGATTCCCACGCTCGATGGCCTCGGCGCGGTGGGCGATGGTGCGCATGCCGAACACGAGCATGCGATCATCGCCGAGATCGCCCCGCGCACCGCACTGCTCGCCGCCCTCATCGCCGATCAGCTGGGGCGCTGAGGACCGCAGGACTCACTCCACGGGGTAGCCCTCGGCGTCCAACTCCTCGGGCGTCCTCGTCGTCAGCAGCCAGTCGCGCAGGTGCGGATCGGGCACGATGCGGGCCCGGTGGGTGAGCCGGTCGGTGCCGACGAGGTAGAAGCGGTAGCCGAACTCCCCGAGCACGGCCATGAGTTCACCCGGCTTCGCCCGGTCGGCGAGCACCTCGCAGAGGATGTCCGGCCGCAGCGCGCCGAGGAAGTCCCGGCCGTAGCCGAGCACGTCGTTCTCCGCGCCTTCGACGTCGATCTTCACCGTCACCCGCGACGTGCCCGCCGGCAGCTGCGGCAGGAGTTCGTCGAGCGAGGTGAAGCGCACCTCGACGCCCTCGGCGAAGTCCATCGACGCAGCATAGAACGACGGCAGCGCCGATCCCCCATCACCGGTGGGCACGCGCATCGTCTCCCCGGGCCGTCCGACCCCGGTGGGGTGGATGCTCACCCGGTCGCCGAGGCGGTTGCGGGCGACGTTCTTCTCCAACCCGGCGACGACGGCGGGGATGATCTCGAAGGAATGCGCGATCGCGGTGGGATTGGCCGCGAGGACGGCCATCGTGAAGACCCCGGTGTAGGCGCCGATGTCGACGAACACCTCGGCGTCTCTGCTGAGGTCGACCATGAGGTCGAGGGCGAAGGCGTCCTCGGGTTCGGTCCGCCGGCCCTTGCCCCAGTAGAACTCCTTGGCGATCTCGCAGCGGAAGGGATCGACGAGGACGAAGTCGGCGCCCCCGGCACGCCCGGCCACCTCGGTGAGGCCGATCGGGGCGGGAAGCCGGCCGACCCTGACCCCTCTGATCCGGGGCGCGACGGCGCGCATGAGCGGGTGGAGGATCGGCTGGGCGAGGGCGGCCTTGATCGGGAGCTTGAGCCCGAACCACGACTGCTTCCGGGCGGTGAGGCTGCGGAGATAGTCGTTCACGGTGGGCCCTTTCGGTCGCGTGGGCTCTTCGGGCCACCGTATCAACGGGCGGGGCCGCTGACTACCGATCGAGTGCGTGGGCCTAAGCTGGTGACCGGTGTCACCCGTCCCCCGAAAGCGAAGCAGGAGCCCGACCGATGAAGCTCGTCTCGATCACCCTTCACCAGGTGTCCATACCCCTCGTCACCCCGTTCGAGACCTCGTTCATGCGGGAGACGGAGAAGGACTGCTACCTCGTCGAGGCGACCTTCGACACGGATCGCGGCAGGATCACCGGGTGGGGCGAGTCGGTGGCGATGATCTCCCCGCTGTACTCCTCCGAATACGTCGCCGCGGGCATCGACGTCACGCGGCGGTGGCTCGCCCCGATCCTCTTCGGCGTCGAGGATCTCACGGCCGAGACCGTCGGCTGGCACCTGCGCCACGTCATCGGGCATCCGATGGCGAAGTCCGCACTCGAGATGGCCGTCATCGACGCGCAGCTCCAGGTCAGCGGGCAGTCGTTCAAGTCCTACCTCGGCGGGGTCGTCGACGCCGTGCCCTCGGGGGTGTCGGTGGGCATCCAGGACACCGTCGAGGAGACGGTCAGGGTCATCGGCAACTACCTCGATGAGGGCTATGCGCGGATCAAGCTGAAGATCAAGCCGGGCAAGGACATCGCTCCGGTGGCCGCAGTGCGAAAGGCCTTCGGCGACGACTTCGGTTTCCAGGTCGACGCGAACGCCGCGTACACCCTCGTCGATGCCGCTCACCTGCGCCGCCTCGACGACTACGGGCTCCTCCTCATCGAGCAGCCCCTCGGCGAGGCCGACATCCGTCAGCACGCTGAGCTCGCGAAGCTCATGGAGACTCCCATGTGCCTCGATGAGTCGATCGTCTCCGCCGAGGCGGCCGCCGACGCGATCGCGCTCGGTGCCGCGGCCGTCATCAACATCAAGCCCGGCCGGGTGGGCGGCTACATCGAGGCGAAGCGGATCCACGACCTCTCTGCGGCCAACGGCGTCGCCGTGTGGCACGGCGGAATGGTCGAGACCGGTCTGGGCCGGGCCGCGAACGCCGCCCTGGCCTCACTGCCCGGTTTCACCCTGCCCGGTGACATCTCCGCGTCGAGCCGCTTCTTCCACGAGGACATCACCGAGGAGATCGTCATGCGCGACGGCATGGTCGACGTCCCCGACACGGTCGGCTTCGGCGTGACCATCGACCCGGGCAAGCTCGAAAGGTTCCGCACCGAGGCGATCGAGATCCTCCCGCAGGGGTGAGGGGCGGGGTTGTCGCGGTCAGGTCCCTACTGACCGAGTCCGACCACGCTGATCATGACCGGAGCGAGGACGATGATGAGTATGGCCCCCGCGATGTCGAATGTGAAGCCGGTCCTGATCATCTTCGTGATCGGTACGGCACCGGTGCCGTAGACGATCGCGTTCTGCGGCGTGGAGACCGGGAGCATGAAGCCGAAGGAGGCAGCGAAGGTCGCCGCCATCGCCGGGACGAACGGGTCGATGCCCGCCGCCTGGCACAGCGGGATGACGATTGGAACGATGACGGCGGCGGCCGCCGTGTTCGAGGTCGTCTCCGAGATGAGAATCGCGAGTATGACGGAGACGATGGTGATGGTGAGCATGCTCGTCACCCCCAGGGTGTCCGCGAAGCCGGTGCCGATGGTCTCGGCCAGTCCCGTGTCGGCGAGCAACGAACCGAAGATGATGCCGCAGCCGAAGAGGATGATGGTGCCCCAGTCGATCTTCGCTGCCTGACTCCAGGTCAGGGTCGGCTCGCGTCGCTTCCAGTCGACTGGGAGGATGAAGAGCAGCGAGGCGCCGATGACCGCGACTATTCCCTCGTCGAGGCGGGAGTCGAGGAATTCATAGATCGCTGAATCGGTGCCGGCGAAGAGTGCGGCGAAGGCAGGAAGCAGCCAGAGCAGGACCGTGAGTCCGAACGCGAAGAGCGTGTTCTTCTCCGCCCTGGAGACCGGTCCGAGTTCGGCGAGCTCCTTCTTCACGTATTCTTCGACGCCTTCGATCTTCCGGATCTCCGGCTTGTTCAGCAGGAGGAGGACGACCGCGAGGACGATGAACATCGCCACGCAGATCGGGAGGGCGACCGCCATCCACTGTCCGAAGGAGATCTTCTCCCCCGTGGCCTCTTCGATCAGCCCGCGGCCGATGAGGTTCGGCGGCGACCCGACGGGGGTGAGCAGACCGCCGACGCTTGCACCGTAAGCGAGCATGAGAAGCAGAGCCGCACCGACGCGCAGACGCAGCGGATCGAAGTCGGGCTTGACGATACCGCGGGACTGCAGGAGTTCGGCGATGACTGCGAGGATGCCGAGAGCCGTGGGCATGAGCATTGCGACTGTCGCCGTATTCGACACGAATGCGGAGAGCACACAGGTGATGAGGCCGAAGGCGATGATCACTCGGTACACGGACTTCCCGACCCCGGGCAGCGACAGGACAGTGAGCGCGAGACGCTGCGCGATGCCGTGCTGCAGCATCGCCTGCGCGAGGATGAATGCACCGATGAACGTGAAGATCGTCGACGAGCCGAACGGTCCCACCGCGTCGGCGGCAGGCACGATCCCAAGCACGACGACGACCCCGACCCCGAGCAGACCGCCGATGGGGATCGGCACCGGTTCGGTGATCCAGAGGACGATGACGCCGAGGAGGACGGCAGCGAGCATGTGCTGCTGGTAGGTAAGGTCGAGGGGGATGAGGGCGAAGATGATGGCGATTGCCGGAGCGAGGATGAAGCCCGAAGTCATCCGGGCCCGCTCGAACCTCTCCTCCCGCGGGGAGAGCTTCTGCTCGCTGAGGCTGCGAAAGGTCTTGCCGCCCAGCAGCGCTTCGCGCACATTGGTCATTGGAGTCGACGGGCCGCCATCGCCCCGTGTCTGCGAGATATCCACCGTCATTGGTCCTTTCATCGCTTTCGAACCAGCGTGGCCGAGGCCCGTGGATTAGTCCAAGGCCTGTTTGCGATCAGACCAATAGCATGTGCCTATGGATATTCGTCAGCTCCGACAGTTCCTCGCCGTCGTCGACACCGGCAGCTTCACGAAGGCTGCCGAGGCGATGCTCGTCGCCCAGCCGTCTCTGTCCCAGACGATCAAAGGGCTCGAACGCGAACTCGGCGTCTCACTCTTCAACCGCATCGGCAGGACCGTGAGCCTGAGCGAGGCAGGACGTGAGTTCGAAGGCCCTGCCCGGCTCGCCGTCCGCGACCTCGATGCCGCGAAGGCCCACATCGACCGACTCCGCGGACTGCAGGCGGGCCGCATCGAGATTGCGGCGATGCCCTCGCCGAGCATCGAACCGCTCACCGCTCTTATGGCGACCTTCGCCGCATCGCATCCGCAGATCGCCTTCGCCGTCGACGGCACATTCACAGTTGATGAGACGATCGAATCCGTTCGTCACGGTCGAGTCGAGATCGGCTTCCCCGGAAGCCGGGAACCACTGCGGTTGGCCGATCTCGACGTCATCACGGTCTCGGCCCAACCTCTCATGCTCGCCCGCAGACGCGTGCCCGGTGCACCCCAGGCCAGCATGGTCGATCCGCGGACCCTGACGGGGTCCCGCTTCGTCGTCTCCCATCCCGGTTCGCTCATGCGCGCCTATGTCGATGAGCTCATTTCGGACGGAGTCGATCTCGAGATCACCGCCGAGGTCGCCCATCGCACCTCGATCATCCCCCTTGTCCGCGCCGGCATCGGGTCCGCAGTGCTGCCCTCGGCCTGGCAGGCATTCGCCGGGAACGACGTCGAACTCGTCCCTCTGCTCGGCGCTCCGTCCCTCCACGTGTCCGCGATCTTCCGCCCCGAGGGCCTGACCCCGGCCGCCGCTGCGTTCCTCGCTGCGACCGCGGAGGTCGGAACGACGATGTCAGTCTGAACGAGCCGCAGCGGTACTGAGTCGTGGCCGTCGCCCCGAACAGGCACCGGATGGTCGGCGTCGACCGAAGGCGACCTCGGCGAGGAAGGGTGCGGAACAATCACTCATAGGCAGAGCCAATGGACGGGATCGCGAACGGGTCTTGGACTTATGCGTGATCTCCGCGCTCAATGGAAGGAGCCCAACCGCACCCGAACGAGGACAGCCATGACCGACACCCAGACATTCTCCATCGCCTCCATCCCCGGAGACGGCATCGGCGGTGAGGTCGTCACCGCGGGACTGCGCGTGCTCGACACCGTCGCAAAGCTCTCTGATGGAGGCATCGCTTTCGACGTCACAGAATATCCGTGGAGTTCGTCGTACTACCTCGAGAACGGCACGTATATTCCCGATGGAGGACTCGAAGAGCTGCAGAAGCATGATGCGATCTACTTCGGGGCCGTCGGGTCGGCCGAAGTCCCCGACCACACGAGCCTATGGGGCCTGCGTTTGGCCATCACCCAGCCCTTCGACCAATGGGCGAACATCCGCCCGGTCACCTTCCTTCCGGGCGTGGAGTCTCCATTGCGCAAGGCCGACGAAGCCGATCTCGACTGGATCGTCGTGCGCGAGAACAGCGAAGGCGAATACGCGGGCATGGGCGGACGCAACCTCAGCGGCCGCGGCCCCGGCAACGAAGTCGCCCTGCAGACGAGCCTCCACACGGAGAAGGGCACCGAGCGGATCATCCGCTTCGCCTTCGACCTCGCCCGCACACGTCCGGTGAAGAAAGTGTCCTCAGTGACGAAGTCGAATGCCCAGCAGTACGGAATGGTTCTCTGGGACGAGGTCTTCGCCCGCGTCGCCGCCGACTACCCCGATGTCGAGACCGAGAGCGTCCTCGTCGACGCGATGAGTGCGAAGTTCGTCCTCCACCCCGAGCAGTTGTCGGTGGTCGTCGCGTCGAACCTCCACGCCGACATCCTCTCCGACCTCGGATCGGCCCTTGCCGGCAGCCTCGGCATTGCCGCAAGCGCGAACCTCAACCCGGAGAAGCGCTTTCCCTCGATGTTCGAACCCGTCCACGGTTCAGCCCCCGACATTGCGGGGCAAGGGGTATCCAATCCGATCGGCGCGATCTCGTCAGCTGCTCTCATGCTCGACGACTTCGGCCTGCATGGTGAAGCGGACGAGGTCAGGCGGGCGATCGAGGATGTCACAGCGGCCGGTATCCTACCCCGAGATCTCGGCGGGGACGCGAACACGATCGAGATGACCGAGGCGATCGTCGCACAGCTCGAAGCGATCCACGCGGGGGCCGGTCAACCGGAGCCCGCCCACTGAGCACGACGCATCCCCGGAGAGACTGGGAGGCCCGCCCCTGCGACGCGAATCGCAGCGACGAGCCTCCCAGACTCAAGGGGTGCGACCCTCAGCTGTGGGTCTTCTTCTCTGCCGCAGCTTCCTTGGCAGTGTCGAATTGGAACGTCGAATGCTCGATCGAGATGTTGAAGTGCTTGGCCACGCAGTCCTGGAGGTCTGCGAGGATCTTCGGCGCGTGCCCGTCGTAGAAGCACTCATCGGCGAGGACCACGTGGGCCGTGAGCACCGGGAGGTTCGAGTCGATCCGGGTGACGTGGAGGTCGTGGACCTCTTCGACGTGGTCGACCTCCTCGATGTGCTTCTTCACATCGTCGAGGTCGAGCTGCTTCGGCGCCGACTCGAGGAGGATCGAGCCGGTCTCCTTGAGGATCGCGAAGGCGCGCGGCACGATGAGGGCCGCGATGACGAGGGCTGCGACCGCATCGGCACGCGTCCAGTCGAAGAGCCAGATCGAGACGGCAGCGACGATGACGGCGACCGAGCCGAGCGCATCGGCGATGACCTCGAGGAACGCCGCCTTGAGGTTGAGCGAGGCGTCCTTCGACGAGGTGAGGATGAGGATCGAGACGATGTTGCCGGCCAGGCCGACGACACCGAAGATGAGCAGCTCGGGGCCCGGCACCTCGGGCGGAGCGAAGAATCGGCGCACGCCCTCGATGAGGCTGTAGATGCCCAGGCCGAGCAGCAGTGTCGCCTGCGCTCCGGCGGCGAGCACCTCGGCGCGCTTGAATCCCCAGGTCTTCTGGCCCTTCGGCGGGCGGGCGACCAGGGTAGCTGCGAAGAGCGCGATGCCGAGGCCGATGAGGTCGACGGAGTTGTGCCCCGTGTCGACCAGGAGCGCGAGCGATCCCGTCCAGATGGAACCGAAGACCTGGAACGCGAAGATCACCAGGACGATGCAGAACACGATCGCCAGGCGCTTGCGCGACCCGGCCTCGTGCGAGTGGTCATGAGACATAGAAACTCCTTTCGAACTCACATTAACATATGCGCATGTGTTTATAAATCGGACCTGAGTCTGTGTGGATCATGAACGCTCCCGCGATCGTTCTGCAATGGTAAGCGCCTCCGTGGCGGATCCGACTCGAATCCTGGGTGAATTTCGAGTCGGATCCTCCACGGAGGCGCGTGAAGAGATGCCCGCCGAGGCGGTGCTACCAGAGTCAGGTCACTCGGGTGGGGTGTCCTTGCCGGGCTGGTCGCCGTCGGAGTCCGACGAGTCGTCGTTCGACGCCGAACCGCCGCCGGTCGGTCCACCGGTCGAACCGCCGCTTCCCGCACCGCCGCCGGCCGGTCCACCGGTCGAACCGGCGCCGCCCGCACCGCCACCGGCCGAACCCGCACCCGTCGACCCACCCGCGGTACCGCCGTCGCGGCGGCGCAGCGCTTCGTCGATGTAGGCCTGAACGTCGATGCCGGTGGCGCGCTTGACCTCGTCGCCGATGTGCTGGATGTCGATACCGCCGTCGGGATCGAGGAAGTCAGCAGGATCGAAGCCCGCCCACTGGCCGCTGTCCCACTGACCGCCGCGACCTCGCGCGCCCGGGCCGCCGCGACGCTGACCACTGCCGTCACCGCGCGAACGACGTCCGCCGGGAGCGCCGCCTCGGCGACCCCGACCGGCCGCGTCATCGTCGGCGAGCCGACCCTCGATCACCTGACCGGACCCCGAACCGGAACCACCCGAACCGCCGGAACCCGAACCACCGGAGCCGTCGCCGTCCCAGTCGCCGGAGCCGTCACCCTCAGCGCCGTCGGAGTCTCCGGACGAGCCCTGCGCGCGATCGACGAGGTCGGTGAGGTCGATGCCCGTCGTGCCGCGGACGACCTCGAGGACCTGTGCGAGGTTGTTCGACACCGAGTTCGCAAGCTTCGACTCGCCGTCGGTCGAGACGATCGAGAGGTCCTTGATGTTCGAGTACGGCGCGACGAGCTCGCCGGCGATGTCCGGCAGCACCTCGAGCACCTTCGAGAGCACCGCGGCGTCGTTGAACTTCTTGTACGCTTCGGCCTGCGCCTCGAGGGCACGCGCCTCGGCCTCACCGCGGGCCTTGATGGAGTCGGCTTCGGCCTGGCCTTCGAGGCGGATCGCCTCGGCTTCCTTCGACCGGCGGTGGAGTTCCGCGGCCGCCTCGGCGCGACCCTGCGCTTCGATCTCGTACGCCCTGGCATCGGCGGCGGCCTGCTGCCGGTAGCGTTCGGCATCGGCGGGGCGGCGCACCTCGGCGTCGAGCTGTTCGGCTCGCAGCTCGGCGGCTTCCTTCGCCACGACCCGGTCGCGTTCGAGCAGCTTCTGCTTCTCCGCGGCCGCCGCGAGCGGACCCGCGTTGTCGGCCGTCGCCTGCCGCTGGTCGGCCTCTTCCTTCAGGGCCGCGCGACGCAGCGCGAGCTGCTGCTGCTGTTCGGCGATCGCCTGGTCGGTCAGCGCCTGCTGCTTCTGCGTCTCCTCGTTCTGCTGCGCCTCCTCGACGGCTGCGGCTCGGGAGGCATTCGCCTCGGCGATCGCGGCGTTCTTCGCGACCTCGGCGGCCTGGGGGCGGCCCCAGTCGCGCAGGTAGCTGCCTTCGTCCTCGACCGCGGAGATCTGGAAGGTGTCGATGACCAGACCCTGGTTGTTCATCGAGTGCGCGGACTCCTCCTGCACCTGCGCGGCGAACGAGGCACGGTCCTGGATGATCTGCTCGACGGTGAGCGTGCCGACGACGGCGCGCAGCGTACCGGAGAGGATCTCCTTCGAGTAGTGGTCGATCTGATCCTGCTGATCGAGGAAGCGCTGAGCGGCCTTGCGCACGTCGTCGTCGGTTCCCCCGACCTTGACCTGCGCGACACCGCGCAGCTTGAGCGCGATGCCGTTCTTCGAGATGCCGTCGATCTCCACGGAGATCTGCCGCGAGGACAGGGAGAGGATGAAGGCCTTCTGCACGACCGGATAGACGACCGCGCGCCCGCCGATGATGATCCGTCCCGACCCCGACGCCCCCGAGGCGTTGCGGCCGGTGATGATGAGGGCCTCCGACGGGGAGGCGATCTTGTACGACCGAAGGATGACGATGAGGGCGATGATGACGACTACGACGATGGCGCCGATGCCGACCACGCCGAGCATGGGGTCCATGAGCGGGCCTTTCCGTGACTCGTGAAGGGGTGCGGCGGACCGACGCGGAGTCGCCCCGTGCTCACCACCCTATCGGAGGCGCTCAGGGATGCCCAGGGTCATCCCTTTCGATGATCCCAGGTGAGAGCCTCGCCGAGGCGGCCCTGCGTTTCAGTCCGCATGCGCCGTCGCGAGTGGGGCTGAGTCACCCCGCCGAGGTGTGTCCGATCGCCCCGAACTCAGGCGTCGCGTCCGGGGCGGTCCACCCCGCCGAGGTGGGGGCGATCAGCTTCCGGGAGGGCCGACGATGAGGAGGCCGGAGAAGACGACGATGACGACGACCACGCCGATGCCCGCGGCGAGTCCGGGTGAGCGGATCGCCCACGCGCACAGCTTCTCGAGCGGACCCCGCGGTGCGCGGCCGTCGCGTCCCAGACCCCAGCCGCCGTCGAGGGCTCCCGCCCGATTCGAGGCGATCTCGAACGGGATCGTCGCGAACGGCACCACCGCCGAGACGAGACCCATGAGGAGTCTGCCGATGCCCCACTTCTGCGAGATGCCGACGAGGATGACGACGAGGACGAAGCAGAGGAAGACGAATCCGTGGATGCCGCCGCCGATGCGCACGCCGATCTCGGTCGTCTTGGTCACGTATTTGAGGAACATGCCGGTGAGCAGAAGGGCCCAGGTGATGGCTTCGGCCACGGCGAAGAAATTGAAGAGCTTCTTGGGAGTCACGGAACCCCATTGTGCCGGGCGAACTTGAGTGAAGCCTGCGCCGCGCACTTCGCGCAGACCCGGCAGAACCGCTCAGACATGGACACGCGGGCCGGCGAACTTGTCCAGTCACCGGCCCGCGTGGCTTCGGGGTTGTGTTACTTCAGGCTGCCAGCCTTCCGGCGGCGTGCCCCCATGGTCATGACCACACCGAGCACGATGAGCGCTGCGGCCGAGGCGATGAGCGGGAGTGCCTCGGAACCGGTGCGCGGGAGGTCTCCCCCGCCGCCGGCCCCGGGATCGTCAGCACCGGCGGCGACGACTTCGAAGGACCCGGTGAGGGGATCTCCGCCGTCGCATTCGACGGTGACGTCGTACTTGCCGACGTACTCAGCCGACTTCGACTCGTCGAGTCCGCGGACGCCGAACTTCGCGACACCATCGGCACCCACGGTCGCCGTCTGCTCGAACTCCTTGATCTTCCCGTTCTGCGGGGAGACCGTCATCGTCGCTGTCGTCCCGGCCGCGCAGCCGGTCGCCGTGACCTGGACGCCCTTGTCGGAGACGAAGTCGTTCTCGTCGACCTTCTTCGGGTCGATGCTCAGACTCCGCTCGACCGGATCGTCCGTGGGAGTCTCCGTCGGGGTCTCGGTCGGCGTGCTCGTCGGGGTCTCGGTCGGGGTCTCCGTCGGAGCCTCGGTGAGATCGTAGGCGAGCGTGTGCACGGAGTAGGCGATCGCCGGTCCGAAGATGTCGAGGGCCTCCTTGCTCATGTTCTCCACCGTGTCGGTGGCCTGGTGGTAGTTCGTGTCCTGAGGCTTGCCGGCCTCACCGCCGAACCACTCGACCTCCTGCTCGGTCTTGATCTCGTCAGCGCCGGAGAACAGACCGCTGACGGGGATGCCCGCGTCGAGGAAGGCCTGGTAGTCGGAGCGACCGGAGAACTCGGTGCCGACGTTCTTCTGATCGTTGTCGGCGAAGTAGTCGGTGAAGACCTTCTCGAGCTCGGCCGAACCGTCGGGCACCGTGATGCCGTCGGGGATCGGGACGTCGGAGCCGTCGGAGTCGAGCGTGCCGACGACGTAGTTGTCCGAACCGATCATGTCGAAGTTCATGTACGCCTTGACCTTCGAGAGCTCCTCGGCGCTGAGGCTCTCGACGTACTTCTCCGAACCGACGAGTCCGACCTCCTCGGCGCCCCAGAAGCCGAAGCGCACGGCGTTGTCGACCGGTGTCGGCTGCTTGGCGAGCGCCTCGGCGGTGGCGAGGAGGGCCGCCGAACCCGAGGCGTTGTCGTTGGCCGCAGGACCTTCGGGCACACCGTCGAGGTGGGCGCCGAACATCTGCACGTTGTCCTTCTTTCCGGCCTTCGTCTCAGCGATGACGTTCCATGTCGTCACCGTCTTGTACTCGGTCTCGAGGGTGAAGTCGGTGGCCGGAGCCTCTCCTTCACCGGCGGCCTGAATGGCTTCGAGGAGACCGTTGCCGAGGTTGTAGGTCGTGCCCACGGTCGGTGCGCCGTTCTCGATGCGCGCACCGAGGGTGGCGTTGAGCTCCTCGTCGGGAGCGTCCTTGGTGTTGTTGTAGATGATCACCGCGGCAGCCCCGGCGTCCGTTGCGGCCTGCGCCTTTTCCCCGAAGGTGCAGGAGCCGCGGGCGACGAGGACGACCGAGCCCTTGGCCGAATCGTCGTAGTCGGTGGCTTTGCAGCCGAGCTGACCGCCGGCCAGATCCGAGTAGTCGTCATCGACCGGCAGGACGAGCGGCAGACCGGTCAGCGGCGCCGAGGTGCCCTCGGTGTAGCTGGCCGGATTGACGGCGATGTCCTTGCCGTCGACCTTGACGGCGACGGTGCCGTACGTCTAGTCCTCGACCTCGAACGCCTGCCGGGAGACGTCGTAGGCGCCGGTGGCCTCGAGCGTCTGCTCAACGTACTTCACAGCCTCCTCGTAACCCGGCGCACCGAGCGCCCGGTAGCCCGTGTCCTTGTTGGCCACGGAGATGTCGGAGAGCTTCTGCACCTGCTTCATCACGGCGTCTCCGGTGACGCCCATGTCGGTGTGCTCTGTCGGTCCCGCGGTGCCGGCGGCCATCGCCGGCGCCATGCCTCCGAGGACCAGTCCCGCGGCTGCGGTGACGGCCAGAGAGGCTCTGATGCGTAACTTCATGGAGATCCTTTCGCTCCTCACAGTGCCACGCGAATCGCTCCCACCTCATGGGCCGTCGGACGTGCACGACCCTGCACACTGGTGAATGCGCAGACTTCTCGGCACCCCGCGATGGTCGCAGGGGTGCGGTGCGCTCGGTGCTGGGAGGGTCTGACTCTGTCGCTTCGCCGAGTGCTTCGCCTTTGGTAACGAATCACAAACTTCTATAACGAAACGGTGACACAACTCACATAGTCCATCAATTTAGCCGATCAGAACGCCCGTTAGGTCACGACTTGATAACAAACTATATTTAAGCAGTTGCGCAAGTGTTGAACTCACGGGCGGGTTCCGCGTAGAATCAGACCAGTGAGCAACCAGCATTCCTCGATTCAGACGCAGTCCGAACCCCCCGATCGCCGCACCATCCGCCGGTGGCAGCGCTATCTGGCCAACGAACGCCTCGAGGAACGCGTCTACCGCGATCTCGCCCAG
Organism: Brevibacterium ammoniilyticum; assembly: GCF_038429965.1. NCBI lineage: Bacteria > Bacillati > Actinomycetota > Actinomycetes > Micrococcales > Brevibacteriaceae > Brevibacterium > Brevibacterium ammoniilyticum. The sequence continues at coordinate 12,176 of NZ_BAABNP010000009.1, read as the reverse complement.
CGCCGCACCGGCGAGGACCGCGAGATCCTCCTCGCCCTGGCCACCGCCGAATCTCGGCATCAGCAGCACTGGATCAGCCTCCTCGGCGAGCATGCCGAACGCAAGCGCACCCCTGACCTCGTCACCCTCTTCCTCTCGTTCTTCGGTCGGCTCTTCGGCTCCGTGTTCATCCTCGCGCTCGCGCAGCAGTCGGAGACGAGCTCGCCGTATCAGGACGAGGTCGCCGCGTCCCCGGAGATGGCCGCCGATGAGCGCATTCACGCCGAGGTGGTCCGCGCCCTGGCCGCCCGGTCCCGCGCCAGGCTCTCGGGCAACTTCCGTGCCGCCGTCTTCGGCGCCAACGACGGTCTCGTCTCCAACCTCGCCCTCGTCCTCGGCGTCGGCGCCGCGGGCGTGTCGAACACGGTCATCCTCCTCACCGGCATCTCCGGCCTCCTCGCCGGCGCCCTGTCGATGGGGGCCGGCGAGTACATCTCCGTGCGTTCTCAGCGCGAGCTCCTCGACGCCTCCATGCCCGACCCGGAGTCCCGGCACGCCCTGGCCGATCTCAACATCGATGCGAACGAACTCGCCCTCGTCTTCCGTGCCCGCGGGATGGATGCCGCCGAGGCGGAGGCCAGGGCCCACAAGACGATCGCGCAGGCGAAGTCGACGCAGGCCCCGCAGCTGCCGAGCATCGACGCCGGCGTCGACCGCGATGCCCTGGGCACGGGCATCGGCGCGGCGGTTTCGAGCTTCTGCTTCTTCTCCTCCGGCGCGCTCATCCCGATCCTGCCCTACATCTTCGGCATGTCGGGTCTGCCCGCAGTCTTCCTCTCCGCCGGCCTCGTCGGCGTAGCGCTGCTCTTCACCGGCGGCACGGTCGGCCTGCTCTCGGGCAAGGCGCCTGGGCCGCGGGCGCTGCGGCAGATGGCGATCGGCTTCGGCGCGGCCGCCGTCACCTACGGTCTCGGCCTCCTCTTCGGCATCACGACCGCCTGAGTCCGCCGCACGGTCAGCGACTGCGCAAGCCGTCCGAGACCGCGCCGGCAGCCCTGCTGCCCGGGACCATCCTCACTTGTCGTCACGGTCTCCCGTCCGGAGTGCCGCGACCGTAGACTGTGGGCATGACCGAAGTCCTCGTCCTCATCGATCCCGGCACGGCGACGATCACGTCCGCCCCGCTCGACTCCCCCCAGCTGCCGGTGACGGATCTCTCCGCCCACCGCGGCGACGGAGTCTTCGAAACCGTCCTCGTCCACGTGGACCCGACGACGAAGGAACCCACCGTGGTGTCCCGGGAGAGGCACTTCGCACGGTTCCACTCCTCCGCCTCGGCGCTGGACCTGCCCGAACCCGACCGCAGACTCTGGCGTCAGGCCGTCGACACCGTCGTCGCGGAGACGATCGCAGCGAACCCGGGCATCACCGAGTTCGGCGTGCGCTACTCGCTCTCCCGCGGCGGCGCAGCCCCCCGCGGCTGGGCCTTCTCCGTGCCCATCGACGAGTCCCTGACCACGGCACGAGCCGAAGGGGTGCGCGCGGTGAGCATCGACCGCGGGTACCCGGCCTACCTCGGCCGCAGCGCCCCCTGGCTGCTCATCGGCGCGAAGACCCTGTCGTACGCGGTCAATCAGGCCGCGATCCGCCATGCGAAGGCCCAGGGCGTCGAGGAGGTCCTCTTCGTCTCCCACGACGGCGTCGTCCTCGAGGGTCCGACATCGAACATCGTCATCCGCCGAGGCGACCACCTCCTCACCCCGGATCCGGCGGCCGGCCTGCTGGCGGGGACGACTCAGCGGCTCCTCTTCGACCATGCCGGCCGGCTGGAGCTGCGCGCGGACTTCGCCGACCTCAGCCTCGACGACGTCCATGCCGCGGATGGCGCGTGGCTGGTGTCCTCGATGCGTACGGCCGTGACGCTGCGCGAACTGGACGGCAGGGAGCTGTCTCGGGACGAAGCACTGACGCGGGAGTTCCAGCGGATCATCGCCGCCGGGTGACCTGCTTCTGACAGCTCGGCGTCGGTGCCTCATCGGAGGACTCGTGCGCGTCGTCGATGCGGGGCACGGCCGCGGCGAGGATGAGTCCGAGGATCGACGCCCCGCACCCGGTGAGCCAGAGCACCCAGAAGGCAGGGGCGAGTTCGGGGATGAGGCCGAGAATGAATCCGGCGGCGCCGAGCACGAAGAGACCCGTGATGACAAAGCTCTTGCGCCTGCACAGCATGGACTCCACCTCTCCTCTTCCGTGACCCACGCTAGCGACGGCGAAGAATCGGCACATCCCACAAAAGTATGAAATCGACAGGCCTGCGATAGTGTGGGCACCGAGGATTCCTCGACTCGGCGACGCGTGCGCTCGCCCCGAGCACTTCGGACGAAAGGACACGGACATGGGAAAGCTCGCATGGCAGATCATCGGCGTCGGAGCACCCATCGTGGCGGCGTTCGCTGCCCGCAAGGCGCTGACGTTCGCGTGGGAGAAGTCGACGCACCGTCCCGCACCGTCGAACCCCGTCGATGATGAGATCTCGATGTCCGAGGCGCTGGCCTGGACGATCGTCTCCGGTGTCGGCGTGGCCGTGGCTCAGCTCGTCGTCCAGCGTCTGGCCGCGAACACCGTGCGCAAGAACTTCGGCGACGAAGCGCTGCCGAAGAAGTACCGCAAGCAGATCGCCGAGGGCGTCGACTGACGACTCAGCACACGAGGACCCCGGGAGCCGACCATGTCATCGGCTCCCGGGGTCCTCGGCGTCTTCGCACTCGCCGAGGCAGTCACGGCCCTCGGCGGGCGGAGTCGTTCCTAGCCGTAGAGGGAGTCGAGCATCGCGGCGAGCTCGGCCGCGTCGATCTGCCCTGGTGCTGACGCCTCCCCCATCTGCGCGAACGTCGCACAGGAGCCGAAATCCCCGCCGAGGATGCGGCTGGTTCTGCCCATCCGACCCATCGAGATCCCGAGGACGGGACGATCGAGGTCGGCGTCCGCCTCGGCGGTGGCGCGCAGCAGGTCGGCGACGTCGGTCGGCGAGGTCGGCATCATGGCGATCTTCGCGACGTCCGCACCGGCTTCGGCCATGCCGGTGAGAGTCTCCAGCATCTCCTGCACAGTGTCCGTAAACGCGAAGTTGTGCTGGGAGGCGACTACGCTCTGCCCGTGCGCATGCGCTGCGTCGATGAGCTCTCGCGAGTGGGTGCGGGCGATCTCGACGTCGACGGCAGGCGCGACCCGGGCCGCGGCGACGCGCCGGACCACCTCGGCGTAGTCGTCCTCGCTGACATCGGCGACACCACCCTCGAACCCGGAGCGCAGGGTGATGAGCACGGGCAGGCCCGCTCCGGTCACGTGCGGGGCCAGGGAGGTCACCGCCTCGGCGACGGCATCGACGTCGACCGGGACAGCGTCCTCCGACGCATCGGACTCCGGCCCTGCCTGACCGACGGCTGCGACGAGGGGGTCGATGCGCCATTCGATGACGTCGGCGAGGCCGCTGGCAGCGATCCGTGCGCACTCCTCGGCGAGGGCCGCGGACTCGGTCTGCTGGACCGGGATGATGACGGCGGGTCGGCGAGGATTGCGGGCGTCGTCGAGGAACGGCAGAGGCTTCATCCTCCCCACAATAGGGTGCCCCGCCGATGACGGCGCGGGCGTCTCATTCGGTCGGACAACGTCCGCGGTGGGCCGGTCGAAACGACTGCGGTGAGCCTGGAGACGCAAACGAACTTACAAGTCAGTGAGCTTTACAGACCAGTAAAGGCATTTCATTGACGACTCCTTGAGTACGCACTGAAATATAACGATCAAGTAACGCAATGAGATGCGTCGTTGCAGGTGAGATAGCCTGTCAAACACAACACTCCCTAAGGCAACAATAAAATCTCCGCCGAAAAGCATGAAGAATTCTATAATGGTCCAGAGAAATCCGTGAGCGGTGAGGCCCATGTGATCGGTGCGTGTTCGACTGCTCCACTGCCTGACCGCGCGACTGGGTGACGCCTCTCGTACCTGCGGACATTCCGGACTGCAAGGAGGAAGCGCGTGAGCGTCGTCAGAGCTTCACATGTCTACAAGGTCTTCGGCAAACGCCAGAACGAAGTCGTCAAGCGCCTCGAAGAAGGCGCGGACCGCGACGAGCTGACGAAGCTCGGCACAGCCGCCGTCATCGATGCGAACTTCGAGGTCGAGCCCGGAGAGATCTTCGTCGTCATGGGACTCTCCGGCTCCGGCAAGTCGACGCTCATCCGCACGCTCAACGGCCTGTGGACGACGACCTCGGGATCGGTCGAAGTGCTCGGCACCGACATCGCCAAGGCGGATGCGGCCACGCTGCGCAAGGTCCGCAGCGAACACATCTCGATGGTCTTCCAGCATTTCGCGCTCCTCCCCCATCGAACCGTGCGTGAGAACGCCGCGTATGCCCTCGAACTCCGCGGTGTGCCGAAGATGCAGCGCCTGGAGAAGGCGGACTACTGGCTCAAGGCCGTGGGACTCGAAGGCTGGGGAGACAAGTTCCCCGGTCAGCTCTCGGGAGGCATGCAGCAGCGCGTGGGCCTGGCTCGCGCGTTCACGGCCGAGACCGACATCCTCCTCATGGACGAGGCGTTCTCCGCCCTCGACCCGCTCATCCGGCGGGAGATGCAGGAGCTGCTCGTCGAACTGCAGGCCAAGTTCAAGAAGACGATCATCTTCATCACCCACGACCTCAACGAGGCTATGTTCATGGGCGACCGCATCGCCGTGATGCGCAACGGCCGGATCGTGCAGATCGGCACCCCCGAGGACATCCTCACCGACCCGGCCAACGACTACGTGGCCCAGTTCGTCCAGGACGTCGATCGTGCCCGCGTGCTCACCGCGAGCAACGTCATGGAGAAGCCGCGACAGGTGATCTCGGACCAGAGCGGTCCCCGGGTGGCGCTGAAGACGATGCGCGACGGCTACTCCTCGGCCGTCTACGTCACCGATCGCGACCGCCGCTTCCTCGGGGTCGTCAGCGACCGCGACGCCGTCGACCAGATCAGGGCCGGGGCCCGCACGCTCGAAGGCCTCGTCAAGCCCGCGGCCCAGGTGGCCAAGCCCGACGACGTCCTCATCGACCTCTTCATCCCGTCGGCCGAGTCGCCGCTGCCCCTGCCCGTCGTCGACAACGACGGGCACCTCGTCGGGGTGATCCCCCGGGCCACACTGCTCGCCGCCCTCGGCCATCAGGCCGGTGACGATGCCGTGCATCAGCCGGCGCCTCCGCTCGCGGCCAGTGAGATCGAGGAAGTGCTCGCCGACGATCCGGCGGCGGGCACCGAGACCATCGTCGTCGAGGACGCCGTGAAGAGGGAGGCCCTGTAATGGAGAACATCAGAATCCCGATCGGCGCATGGGCCGACGTCGTCTTCGAGTGGCTCAAGGACAACCTGTCCTGGCTCTTCGACTTCATCACACTCGTCGTCAGCTTCCTCGTCGACACCCTCACCCAGGTGCTCGTCGACCTGCACCCTCTCGTCATCATCCTCATCCTCGCGTTCTTCGGTCTGCTCGTGCGGTCGTGGCAGTTCGCGGTGGGCACCGTGATCACCATGTTCTTCATCATGACGATGGACCAGTGGGTCTCGGCCATGCAGACCCTCGCGCTCGTCGTCCTCGCCGCCCTGGTCGCGATCATCATCGCGATCCCCGTCGGCATCCTCGCCGCACGCAACGACACGGTCTCAGCGATCGTCAAGCCGATCCTCGACTTCATGCAGACGATGCCCGCGTTCGTCTACCTCATCCCCGCCGTCACCTTCTTCAGCATCGGCGTCGTCCCGGGCCTCGTGTCCACCGTGATCTTCGCGCTGCCGCCGGGTGTCCGCTTCACCGAGCTCGGCATCCGCGGTGTCGACTCCGAGACGGTCGAGGCCGGCTACGCCTTCGGCGCGACTCCGCGTCAGATCCTGCGCGGCGTGCAGCTGCCGTTGGCAACCCCGACCATCATGGCCGGCATCAACCAGGTCATCATGCTCGCCCTCGCCATGGCCGTCATCGCCGGCATCGTCGGCGCGGACGGTCTGGGCAAGAACGTCGTCGAAGCCGTCGCCACCCAGAACCTGCCGCTGGGCGTCGAAGCCGGACTCGGCGTGGTCATCCTCGCGATCTACCTCGATCGTGTGACCGCGGCCCTGGGCTCGGCGAAGGACTACCCGAACTCGCTCCTCGGAATGCTCAGACGGCGCCGGATCGCCGCGGGTGAGGCACGCGGAGCAGCCGAACCCCAGGAGGTCGACGTCGTCGAGATCGACCGAGTCCAGAGCTGAAACAGACCACCCGACAGTATCCCTGAGAAGTAAGGAAACCACGATGAAGAAGCGTTTCGTCACCAAGGTCGCCGCGATCGGTGCGGCTCTCGCCCTGGCACTCACCGGCTGTTCGCAGGAGGCGAGCAAGGACAACGCCTCCGGCGGAGGCGACAAGGGCACCATCACCCTGGGATTCATCCCGTCCTGGACCGATGGGCTGAGCACCGCCTACCTGCTGGAGAACCAGCTGACCAAGCTCGGCTACAACGTGAAGATGGAGACGATCACCGAGGCTGCGGTCCTCTACTCGGGTCTTGCTAACGGCGACGTCGACATCTACCCCTCGGCGTGGCCCGAGGTCACCCACAAGCAGTACATGGACAAGTACGGCGACAAGCTCGAAGACCTCGGCGCGTACTACGACAACGCCAAGCTCACCATCGCCGTCCCCTCGTACTCGAACATCAACTCGATCGAGGACCTCAAGGGCAAGGCGAGCGAGTTCGACGGCAAGATCATCGGCATCGAGCCCGGCGCTGGTCTGACCGCGCAGACGAAGGACAAGATGATGCCGGCGTACGGCCTCGACGGCGAGTACGAGCTCGTCACCTCGTCGACGGCGACGATGCTCACCGAGCTGAAGAACAAGATCGACAAGAAGGAGGAGGTCGTCGTCACCCTGTGGCGTCCGTTCTGGGCCAACAGCGCCTACGACGTCAAGGACCTCAAGGATCCGAAGGGCGCCATGGGCAAGCCCGAGGCGCTCCACTTCCTCGCAACCAAGGGATTCTCGGAGAAGAACCCGGAGGCGGCCGAGTACATCAAGGGCATCAAGCTCGATGACAAGCAGTACGGCTCGCTCGAGGACATGGTCGTCAACAAGTACGGCGAAGGCAAGGAGGCCGAAGCCGTGACCCAGTGGATCAAGGACAACCCGAAGGCCTACTCCACCGAGATCAGCGAGTGATCGCTGAGAGCGTCGTCGGCTGAGCGATCGGTCGGCACCGGGCCCGCCTGTTCGCATCGCGAGCAGGCGGGCCCTTCTCATGCCCTGAGGCTCATCGCCGACCACGGCATTCCCGGCGCCGAGGCGGTCGCACTAGGGTGGGACCATGACCGGATCCGATGAGGCCCCCACCATCCAGCGGGGACAGCTCGACACCGTTGTCGGACTCGTCTCGCTGACGAGCACCGGGGAGACGATCGTCCGCCTCGAATGGGTCACCGCCGAGGATGCCGGAAGTCCCAGCGGCAGTGGCGACGGCGGATCAGGCAGCATCGAGGACGAGCCCGTCGGAGGAGACCCTCGCGATCCTCTCCTCCTCGACGCGCTCGCTCAGGTACAGGCGTACTTCGACGGCCGCCTCGGCGAATTCGATCTTCCGCTCTCACTGGCGGGGATCTCCGACGTCGCCACGCGGGTGCTCACGACGCTTGCGGACACGGTCGGATACGGGGAGACCGTGACCTACGGCCAGCTCGCCGAGCGCAGCGGCACCGGGATTCCGGCACGTGCGATCGGCAGCATCATGGGGATGAACCCGCTGCCGCTCATCATCCCCTGCCATCGCGTCGTCGCCGGCGACGGCCTCGGCGGCTACTCCGGCGGACCTCCGGGTCAGGGTCTGGAGACGAAGCGCAGACTCCTCGAGTTCGAAGGCGCCCTCCCGCAGTCCCTCTTCTGAGCGACTGCCTTCTGAACGCCTGCGGCGAACCCCCAGACGACACCAGGGCCGTGACCCGATGGGTGTTCCCACCAGATCACGACCCTGCTGCCGAACGATGACGGCGACTCAGCCCTCGAAGAGAGCCTGCCCGACGTACTCGCCCTGCTTGACACCCCTAGGGATCGCCCACACCGTCGACGCGATGGGCACGGTCCAGATGTTGAGCAGGTCGAACTCGGCCAGACGCCGCTGGATCGGCAGGAACTGCCGTTCGATGTCGGCCTGGAACGACGCGAACAGCAGACCCGATTCGCCGCCGGGGCCGGTCTCGTAGTTGTACGGCCGGCGGTGGATCTGCGCCTCGGGACCCAGACCGTCGCGCGACCGCGCCACATGCGAGGCCGACGAGATCACGGTGAGCCCGCGCTTGTCGACGGCCTTGAAGTCCGGATCGTCGAACTCCGACTTCCCCGTCAGCGGGGCGCCGTTGTCCAAGGTCCGCCCGATGGCGAACTCACGTCCCGGACGGTCCGCCTCATCCCAGGTCTCGAGGTTCATCGCGATGTCCCGCAGCACGAGGGTCGTCCCGCCCTGCAGCCAGTCGGGCAGGTTCGCACCGAGGTCGCTCGGCGGCTCACCGCGGGAGGAGAAGGTCGGATCCTTCCGACCGCTCGCTCTGCCCCACACGAGCCGGTTGAAGTCCTCGGACCCCGGTCCCGGACTCGCCGTGCCGTCGATCTGACCGAAGAGGTTGCGCTGGGTCCTGCTCTCCCCCACGCTCCCGTACGAACGGCGGAACCCCGTGCGCTGCCAGGCCACCTCGGCGAAGGCCCGGGAATCTTTCCACAGCATGCGCCGGGCGTGGTTGACTCCGATCGGGTCGTCCCCGCAGATCTGGATGAGCAGATCCCCGGTCGAACGCTTCGGATCGAGCCGGTCGATCGTGAACTTCTCGAGCGGACCCAGCCACGACGGAACCTTCGCAGCCCCCGCCGTCCGCACGAGCCCGGGCCCGAACCCGAAGGTCACGGTCAGGCGCGCCGGATCGGCGGCGAGCTCCGGTTCAGAGTCCGCCAACGGGGCGACGCCCTGCGTGAGCGCGGCCGCGTCATCGGTGAGCAGACGCAGCCAGCGCTTGACGTCATCGGCCGTCGACCCCGGCTTGAGCGTGAAGGCGAGGAACTCGCCGTGGGCCTGGGGCATCGTCTCGACCCCGGCCTGATGCTCGCCGTAGAACGGCTCCGCGACCGCGCCGTTGGCACCCTGGGTGTCTCGCCGAGGCTGCTCATCGACCTGCTTGTGCGAGGCCCGTCCCACGCCGAATCCGGCGAGCGAACCAACGGCTCCCGCCCCGCCGGCGACGGCCGCCGACGCGATGAGGCGTCGACGGCTGAAGCCGGAGCGGGTCGAGCCCTCAGCGTTCGCAGTCGGATCGGATTCCGTTCCTGACGCGTCGCTCATCTGCGGATCCTGCGACGGGCGGGGATCACTTGTCACCGGACATGTCCATCCCCTCCATGCCGCTGTCGCCGGACTTCTTCTCGCCGTCCGTGCCGGCATCGGCCTCACCCGGCGCGTAGGTCTCCTGCGCACCCGAGTAGTCCTTGGCGACGGCCTTGACGGGGATCGTCTCGTCGTCGGCGGTCACGAGCTGGACGTCGATCTCCTCACCCGGCTTGATGGGTCGGGTCAGACCCATGACCATGATGTGGTCGCCGCCGGGCTCGAGGGTGTAGGACTGGCCCGCCTTGATGACGAAGCCGCCCTTCTTCTCCTGCATCTTCATCGTTCCGGTGCCGTCGTCGACTGTCTCGTGGAGCTGGACCATCGACGCGCCGTCGTACTTCGCCTCGACGAGGTTGATGTCCTTGTCGGTCGTGTTCGTCAGCGTGCCGAAGATTCCGGTCATGTTGTCATCGGCGGCCTTGACCCACGCGTCGTCGAGGGTGAGCGAGGCGGCCGCGGTCTCGGCGGAGCTCGCCGAGGTGGTCTCGGAGCCGCTGGCCTGCGTGCTGCTCTGGCCGCAGCCGCTGAGGCCGAGGACGAGGGCGACCGAGGCGGCGGCGATGGGCATGGCGGTGGTGAGGATGGTGTTCTTTCGCATTTTCGTCTGCACTTTCGTGTATGTGGCGCTCGACGATGTCACTGGACTCGGTCGCTGCTCGGACCGGAGGTCAGGCGACCTCAGCGGTCTGCGGACCGGAAGGGAACGGAGCGAGGACCGGGATCTCAGGTGCGGACGCGGTGTCCGACGCAGGTTTCACCGCCTCGGCGAGGCAGGAGTCCCTGCCCGAGAGGCAGGACCGCAACGATTGGTCGACGAGTGCCGAAGATGATGGGACGGCAGCTGAGGCATCGGGCCGTGGGCTGCCGGGGTGGGGTGTCAGACGAGTACGGGAGGGCCGCGACGATAGTTCGGGCCGAGGACGGCCGTGGCGATCCGCGTCGGCAGGTCGCAGAACTCGGCGAGGAACCGCGTGTCGGCGTCGGCGAGGGTGCGGCGGACGAGCGCGAAGGCGCGCAGCGCGACCCCGACGGGACCGAGTGCGAGCTGGAGGATGCTCAGCACCAGGTCTTCGCCGCGTTTGAGGATGAAGGCGGTGATGACGATGCCGACGATGTGGGCGAGCACCATCGTCGGTCCTGCGCCGTTCGAATGGTTCATCGTCTGGGCCATGGCGGCCTGGCTGAGGTCGAGCGAACCGACGGGCTGGCTCATCATCTCGTGTTCGCTCGCGGACATGCCCGCCATCGTCGAGTCCGAGCCTGCCTGCGCCGTCGCACCGCTCATCGGACCCATCGAGCCGAACCAGCCCATGGAGACATGCATGAGGATCTGCCCGAGTCCGATGATCGCGGCGAGCGAGAGGTGGCCGAGCCTGCGACCGGCGAGGGTCATCGCGGCCCAGAGGACGAAGACGAAGACGAATCCGGTGCCGACCACGGAGACGTCGCCTCCCGCCCCGACGTGCATGAGCAGGGCGAGCAGGGTGGTGATGAGTGCGGCGAAGAGCGCCCGGACGGACTTGTGCCAGCCGGTCATGCCACCTCCTCACTTCAGCGCCTGCTCAGGCTCCTCGAACCTTCTACCCAGTGTAGAACCGGGGGCGCGGGCCATGCCAGTCGCCGCCGTCGCGCCCGGTCACCGGCATCGCGCCGGGCGGACCCTTCCGGGCCCCGGCGAAGTCTACCCGTCTGCGGTGAACGTTCGGAGNCCCCGCGCGGTCCCACCCCTTCGTCTCGCCGAATCGTCAGTCGGTCTTCTCCGCCCGACGGCGGGCGAGGAAGACGACCGCAATGCCGAGAGCCATCAGTGCGGCGGCGATGCCGATCATGCCGAGTGTCTCGACACCCGTGCGCGGCAGGCTGCCGCCGTTCGAGCCACTGGTCGACCCGCTGTCCGCGGAGCCTGCGGTGGCGCCGTTCGACCCGGTGTCGTTCGACGAACCGTTCGACGCACCGCCGGACGACGCCGTGCCGTTGCTGCCGTTCGCCGCGGAACCGCTGCCTCCGTTCGCCGCGGAACCGCTGCCTCCGTTCGCCGCGGATCCGCTGCCTCCGTCGTCGCTGTTCGACGCTGCATCGGAGTCCGCGCCGTTCGCGGCGGAGTCAGCGTTCACTGCGGAGTCCGATTCGCCTCCGTTCGCCGACGCACCGGCTTCGGAGCCGTCCGCCCCGGAAGCCGCATCACCGGTATCGGCAGCAGCATCCGAATCCGCTCCATCTGTCGAGGCGTCAGCCTCCGCGCCGTTGGTCGAGGCGTCGGCCTCCGTGCCGTCGGTGCTCGCGTCAGACTCCGAACCGTCCGTCGAAGCATCGGCTTCGGTGCCATCGGTGCTCGCGTCAGCCTCCGCGCCGTTGGTCGAGGCGTCGGCCTCGTCTCCGCCTGTGCTTTCCTTGACGTTGACGAACTTACCGGCAGTCTGCGTCATTCCGCCACCGGAAGCGAGGGTCACTTTCCGCTCTTCGTCACTGAGCACGTATCCCGTCGGAGCCTTGATCTCCTTGACAGAGTAGTCACCCTCGGGAAGCTGGTCCACGCTGAATCGACCGCCGTGCCCATCGATGTCGAGGTCACCGTTGTCGACGATGGTCTTCTCGTATCCGTTCGGCCCGGTGACTTTGAATTCTGCGCCCTCAAGCAGGTCGCCGTTCTCGTCGAATTTCGACCAGGAAAGGGGCTCTTCGCAGCTGAGAGTGTAGTCGGGTTGGGCGCGTCGGTCGCTGGATAGGGGTCGAGGCCCTCCGAGGATGGAAGTTC